>JAEUIF010000623.1 GCA_016795185.1 Planctomycetia bacterium
CGCAAGGGGCGAGGGGAGAAGCCTTACCGAACCCTCGCTGAGCATGCTCTATTTCCTGCTTCACGATGCGGAACGCTGGCAGCGCGACCTCGTCCCGTTGCTCACCTCCGCCTGGCGCGCCCGCAGCTTCGCGCCCTGTCGGGAACTGCACCACTTGCTGCACGCAGAAATCCGGGCGTTCCACGATACCATCGGGCGAACCAGCGAAGATACGCTCATCGAGAAAGCGCCTGGGCTGAGCTTCGACCGCACCCTCTGGCGCGAACTGGTCGGCGAAGTGCTGTGGTTCGGCGCGGCGGAGACGCCGAACTTTCAAACCGAACCGGACCTGCTCTGCTGCCTGCTGGCCCCAGAACGCTATCGCGCCGGCGATGGCCCGCGCGAAAGCTGGGCGGCCATCGAGCAGGCCCACTTCGGCAGTCGTGATTTACGTCTGGGCGGCTACTATCGCGCCGGGCAGTCGGGGTGGAATGATGCAGCCGATGTGGCGAGACTGCGTGCCGCACTGGCGGCCATCGATGGCGGCAACTGGAGTGTGGCTGACTTGCTCCACTATCGAGAAGCACTCGACGACGCGGAACGGCTAGAAGTGCTGGACGATGCGCGTGGGGCTCTGGGCCGTTTGGTCGAGATGTACGGCCAGGCACAAACGCGGGGACAGGTCGTGATCTGCGAGGAAGTGTAGGGTGCGTCTCGCGCGGCCCCCGAGGGGCCGGCCTGGGACGACAGGGCTGGCCGCGTGATGCGGCAGGGTGCGTAGGTTTTACAAGCGCCGCGGTTCGGGCAATGTCGATTGTGCCAGCAACAGCGTTCTGTTTGGAAGAAGTTACAAGGGCTTGGGGCATTCACTTCAGGAACCGCGAAAGCGGGCCGATCCGGAACTCCTCTGCAACTGGCACATTAGCACCAGTAACCGCACGAAATGCCGGCTACTTTCCGACCCTGGCTCAACTTTTGCTGTAGAATTGCAGCGGACACATCTGCCGGAACCTCCGGGTTCCTCGTCCCCCTCTCACTGCCTGTCAGGAGGCCCAGGGCATGGCTCTGCGCGGAAGGTACGTCTTCATCTGGCTGACTGCCCTGGCGTCGCTCGGCGCCCAGGCGCGCACGCAGAACTTTGTCGCCAACGCCCCGACGCAGGAAATCGCCAACCAGATCGCCCAGTACGCCGAACACTACCGCAAGGAAAAAGCGATCCAGTGGCTGGGGCAGGAGATGCCGCCCTGGCCGGAACCGTGCCCGATCCAGGTGAAGGTGACCATGAGCGGCGCGGGCGGCGCGACCTCGTTCGCCTTTGATCGCGGCCAGGTGCTCGGGCAGCACATGCAGATCGAAGGCTCGCTCGACCGCCTGCTGGTCAGCGTCCTGCCCCATGAAGTGACGCACACGGTCTTCGCCTACCACTTCCGTCGGCCGGTGCCGCGCTGGGCGGATGAGGGCGGTTCGGTGCTGTCCGAGGATGACACCGAACGCAACCGCCACGACCAGATTTGCCGGCAAATCCTCAATACCCCAGGCCGCGCCATTCCGCTGCGCCGCCTGTTTGCCTTTACCGAGTACCCGAAGGACGTGATGGCCCTCTACGCCCAGGGCTTCTCGGTGACGAACTTCCTGGTCGCCGCCAGCAACCGGCAAGCGTTCCTGGCCTTCGTCGCCCACGGGATGCAGTACGGCTGGGACAGCGCCTGCCAGGTCCACTATCGCTATCAGAACGTCGAAGAACTCGAACAAGCCTGGCTGGCCCGGCTGCGGGAGACCAAGCGTCCGCCGGCGCAGCTGGTGAACAATACGAACAACAATCCCGCGCCGTCACTCGAATCCGGCCAGCGCACCGTGGTGCGTCTGACCGCGCCGCCGGCCCAACCGCTCGACCAGGCGAACGGCCCCATCTTCCGCGGAGCCAACCCCGAGCCGACTCCCAACTATCTGCCTGAACCCGCGCCGCGCACGGCCATGCCGGCGATGCAAGTGCCGTCGCCGCAGCCTGCCGCTGGCTGGTCACCCGTGCCGCCCGGTGGCCAACCGCCGCCCACGGTACAACTGGGGCAGCCCCAGTTTCTCCCGC
>JAEUIF010000638.1 GCA_016795185.1 Planctomycetia bacterium
GCCCGTTCGATTGTGTTTGATGCTGGTGTGCCGCACAATTCCGGCGCTGCGTGTCGGGCTGGAAAGCACGACGTAATTCAAACAAGCACGCCCCAGACCTTGCTTTACCCGTCCTTGACCTCGTCCCACTGTTCGCGGAACGACCGCTTCGCCGGCGCGGGGAAGTCGCGTACCGAGGTCCAGTTGCCGCCGGGGCCGGGCAGCCAGCGCATCCAGCCCTGCTTGGCCAGGGGCCGGCTGCCGACCTGGGCGAGACGCAGCGCCAGCCGGTAGAGCCACGGGCGCTTCAGCACTTCCTTCCAGAGCCGGTAGGCGAGGTCTTCGCCCCAGCTGCGTTTCTCGTGGTGCTGCAACTCGCGCAGGCCGATCAGCATGTGCGGGATGTTGATGCGAATCGGGCAGGCACTCTGACACGCGCCGCACAGGCTCGACGCATGCGGCAGGTGCTTGTTCTCCGTCACGCTGTCGTACAGCGGCGTCAGCACGCTGCCGATAGGGCCGGAATACACCCCGCCGTAGGCATGGCCGCCGATGCGGCGATAGACCGGGCAGGCGTTCAGGCACGCCCCACAGCGAATGCACTGCAAGCTCTCGCGGTACGGCGTGCCCAGGATGCGCGACCGGCCGTTGTCGAGCAGCACCAGGTGAAACTCTTCCGGCCCGTCCAGCTCGCCGGGCTTGCGCGGCCCGGTGATGACCGTGGTGTAAACCGACAATGTCTGGCCGGTCGCGGCCCGCGCCAGCAGCTTCAAAAAGACCGGCAGGTCCGTGAAGCGCGGAATCACCTTCTCCATGCCCATCAGGGCGACGTGGACCCGCGGCCAGGTGGTCGTCAGCCGGCCGTTGCCCTCGTTCGTCACCAGCACGATGGTGCCAGTCTGGGCCACGCCAAAATTCGCGCCGCTGATGGCCAGGTCCGCCTGCCGGAACTTTTCGCGCAACAGCCGGCGGCCGGTCAGCGCCAGGGTCTTGGGGTCGTCGGGGACCGCGTAGCCGACGTGCTGCGAGAGAATCCGGCAGATGCTCTCGCGCGTGTGATGCACCGCCGGCGCGACCAGGTGCGACGGCCGTTCGCCCGCGAGTTGAATGATGAACTCGCCGTAGTCCGTTTCCGCGACCTCGATGCCGGCCGCTTCCAGGGCGGGATTGAGGTGAATCTCCTCCGTGGTCATCGACTTCGACTTGACCGCCTTCTTGCACTTCGCCTTCGCGGCGATGTCCACGATGATCTTGCGCGCATCCTCCGCGTTCAGCGCCCAGTGGACGTGACCGCCCAGCGCCATCACCGACGTTTCCAGCTCGCGCAGGTAGCGGTCGAGGTGGGCGAGCGTGTGTTCCTTGATGGCCTTGGCGTGGTCGCGCAGCTGGTCGCTGCCGGGCAGGGCGGCGTAGCCCCGCCGGTTGGCGGCCATCAGCACGTCGGTCAGCCGCGTCAAGGCGGCTTGCAACGGTTCATCGTGCAGCGCCTGGGCGGTGGCGCCGAGGAAATCGTGGTGTTCGTGGCGTGCGTAGTCGGTCATGGGGGAGCGCTCGCCTTCAGTCTGCGGCTAGAGCAGTTTGCGACCGGCTGGAATGGTCCGCACAGCGGACCCTACGGCGTTCTGTAGGGTCCGCTGTGCGGACCCTAGCGTCTGGTGCTGCATTCTGCTGTAAAACGCTCTAGACGTACTCATTGATCGAACAAACGGATCAGGTCGGCGACATTGGTCAACTTGTCCAGGTCCCAGCAGCGGGCGAGCATCTGGTCGGCGCGCTGCTTGCCGTAACGCGGCTCCACCATCGTGCGGAACTTGTGCTCGACTTCCGTATCGGTCATCGGGTTGTGGGCGTGGCCGCGCGGAAATTCGACTTCCTTCACCAGCTGCCGGCCGTCGTGCAGCGTCACGGTCAGGCGGTTCGGGATGCCGCGTGGATAGCGGGCGCTCAGGCCAGCATCGCGGTGAATCTTGACCTTGCCCGTCAGGTCGAGCAGGGCTTGATCGGCGAGGCGTTCGTTCGAGAAGGAGGCCATGGTCACATCACCATCGGCGAGGGCGACCGCCGTGCAGTAGGGCAAGCTGTGGTCGGCGGTCTCGCGCGTCTTGGGCCGCCACTTCTCCGGGTCCTTGCCGATGATGTCCACGGCGGCGTCAAAGGTGTGAATATCGACCGAGGCGATGTTGCTGCTCGCCCCGATTTCCTGGCGTAGTTGCAGCGCGGCGTCGATGGCGCTCTGCGAATGATACTCGGCCGGCCAGAACTTGATGTAGGTCGCGGAGATCATGAACGGCTGGCCGTTGCCGCCCAGGGTGTTCAGCTCGAACGGGCCGACAAGCAGCTTCATGATGCCCAGGTCGCCCTCGAAGATCGGCGCGGGACCGCTCAGACCGTCGGCCGCCAGCAGCGTGGCGAAGACGCCGTTGCGGGCGGCGTTGGCGAACGCGCAGCCCTTCCATTCGCTCAGTTCGCCGGCGCGGGTTTGCCGCAGCGCCACGTTGCAGACGCCGGCCAGGCCGATGGCATGCGTCAGCGGTACGGGATCGAGGTGCAGCAACTTGCCGGCGGCGACCGCGGACGAGATCGCCCCGTAGAAGACGTGGTCGAAGCCGTGCTTGCGCAGGCTGGCGGCGTCGCACAGCCGGCACTGCACCTCGTAGGCCAGCACGGCGGCGGTAATCAGGTCGCGGCCAGTGGCGTTGGCGATCTGCCCGACTGCCAGCACCGGCGCGAGGTTATCGCTCGGGTGCGCCGGTTCCAGCGAGAGGTACGTATCGTTGTAGTCGAGATAACGAATCAGCAGGCCGTTGACGAACGTGGCCCATTCGACGCTCGATTGCCCACCGCCCAGCAGATTGGCGGGCGGCTGCCCTTGATGCCGCAGGGCACAGCGGCGGACGATGGCATGGGCGTGGGCGTCCATCGCGCCGACGGCGGTGGCGAACGAATCGATGAAGCGCCGCTTGGTCTCGTGAACCACCGGCGCGGGCAAGTCCTCGAACCGAAGCCGGTGGGCGTACTCCGCCAGGCGATTGGCCAGCGGCAAGGTCATCGCTGCATCCTCCCTTTCGATCACTTCGCCAATCCGATGAAATGCAGGATACGTCAGCAGTCGCCTTGTTCGTTAGCCCAGGCCCGGGCGCTATGGTCCGCACAGCGGACCCTACAAATTGCTGTAGGGTCCGCTGTGCGGACCATTACAGCCAGTCGCAAAATGCACTAACGAACGACCTATCCCTGCCGCCGAATCCGGCCGCGTGTAATTCAAAACAACGCTTGTCACCTTATGAAAAGCGCGGGGCAGCGTCACCGCTCGTCCGGGCGGCGTGCGCGCACGCCAGGTAAGCGAGCAGCAGCACGGGCGTGACCCAGATGTGATACTCCATGCCCCTGATGGCCAGTTGCCCAGTCGTCACGACCAGGAAGGTCAGCAAACACGCCATGCGAAACCGCAGGCTCGGCGCTTGCACCGCCCACACGGCGACCTGAATCACGGGCACGAGCAGCACGACGAGGTCGAACGGCCAGCCGCCGTAGGATGCGGTCAGGCAGGACACGAGCAGCAGCAACGGCAGCTGTTCGGTCCAGTCCCAGACCTCGCGCTGTCGCATCCAGTGCCAGGCGAACCAGGCCAGGCCGAGGGCCAACGGCAAGAACTGAAGCCAGAACAGGTCCGCGCCAAGATAGTCGCGCAGCCAGCCACCGATGGTGGGCGACAGGCTGGCTTTCGGTGGATGCTCGCGGAGCATGTCGCCGTACTGCCGCCAGACATCGGAGTTACAGGCCAGCGCCGCGCCGGTCGCGGCGGCCAGCGCGCCGAGACCGCCCCGCAGCACGGGCCAGCGGCGTTCGCGGACCGCCCAGACCAGGACCGCCACCGCCACGAGCCAGAGCAGATGCGGCTTGATCGAGGCCAACGACAGGGCCGCACCCGACAAGAAGTCCTGCCCGCGCCGCTGACAGACCAGAAACGCCGCCACGCTGAACAGCAGCCAGCCGCTGATCTGGCCCATGCGCAGGGTGATGAGCGTCGGCGCGAAGCCGAGCGCGATCAGCCAGGCGACGAAGCGCTGTTCTGGCGCACCGCCGAAGAGCAGCCAGAGCCGATCGGCAGACCAGACGACAGCGGCCAGCTGTAAGCACAGCCAGAGCAGATGGGCGGGCCGCGCAGGCAATAAGCCGAAGGGCACGACCAATGGCAGCGTCCAGGGCGGGTTGAACATCTGGATGGGATAGACCAGGTCGGTGCGGCCCGCCTGGTGCTGAAGCGGCAGCAATTGCTCGATGGCGTAAGGATCACCGCCCTGGAGGTGCAGCCGGCCGGCGGCCCAGTATTCGACGAAGTCCTCGATGGGCAACGCGGGAGCATCACCAAGCAAGCGGGGCAGCATGCTGGCCAGGACAAGCAGCAAGGGCACCAGTGCCGCCACCGGCAGCCAGCGACGCAGCCAGCCGGGGTCAGTCATGGACTGAACCGCCTGTGTGGGCCATCTGATTCATGGCTTCTCGGTCGGATGCCGGCATGATGGTGCAACCGACAGATGCAGGCTTAAAATGCCGTATCGTCGTCGTTGTGGACGGCGGTCGGCCGCTTGCCCTTGACCTCGCTGGCGAGACGGAAGGTGAAGTCGCGGTCGCAGAGGCGGATGCGGTCGCCGGAGCGCAGCAGCGTCGGTTGCTTGACCCGGCGGCCGTTGAGCAGGGTGCCGTTCAGCGAGGCGGTGTCGTGCAACTCGCAAACACCGTTGGTATGCACCAGGATCACGCAGTGCCGGCGCGAGACGTGCCGTTCGCAGAGGAAGACGTCGCTGTCGAGGAAGCGGCCGATGGTGTTGATGCCGAGCTTGAGCGGGTAGAGCAGCTCCCCATCCACCAGGAAGAAGCTGGCCTCGGTGTACAGACGCTGGCTGGCCAGCGCCGCCGGTGGCATGCTGTGATTCATGAGCAGGTTCGCCTGGCCGAGGTCTTCCGCGATGATCGTACGCGCGCCGCGCGCGTCCAGCAGTTGCTGCCGGGCTCGACGGAATTCCTGCCGACGGGGGTCCGAGCACAAGTAGACGCTGTTGAGCTTCGACTCGGACATGGGAGAGGCCGTGTTCCGCTGAGCAGAAAGGATCATCAACCGCTATTCAACCATAGCGCGCGCCGCACGGATGTCAAGTTGGGCGAGCGGCGTCGGCGACGTTTCCGGCTCAGGGCATGGCGATTTCGATGATCTTGAAGCGCAGCTTACCCTTGGGCACCTGGATCTCGGCGACTTCGCCCTTCTTCTTACCGACCAGCCCCTGGCCGATTGGGCTGGTGATGAGGATCTTGTTCTGGTCGTAGTCTTCCTCGCCCGGCCCCACCAGCTGGAATTCCTCCTCGTCGCCGAGGTCGAGATCCTTGACCTTGACCTTGGTGCCAAAAACGACCACGCCGTTGCCCTGGACCATGGCCGGGTCGATCAGCTCGGCGCGGGCCAGCTGGTCCTTGAGCATGGTGATCTTGGCCTGGTTCATTCCCTGGTCTTCGCGCGCGGCGTGGTATTCGGCGTTTTCGCTCAGGTCGCCCATCTCGCGGGCGGTGGCCACCCGCTTGGTGATCTCGATCATCAGGACGTTTTCCAGGTAATCCAGCTCGGCCTTCTTCTTCTCGTAGCCTTCGCGGGTCATGGGGATGCGGTCGTTCGCCATGCGATGGCACTCCTGCGACGGCGCTGGACGCCGGTGGTCTTCCTGCCCTCCCGCAACGGGGCGAGCCCGCGACGGGAACCGTAAAAACAACCAAGGCCACGCAGCCGCGTCCGGAGGCGACTCCTGTCACGCGGTGAGTGGCAGCAGCGCCGGCCGGGGTGGGCGGCAACCGACGGCCCCCGGCATCAGCACTCCTTTCTAATCTAGGTCGAGAATAGCGGTTTTGTAAAGAGAGAAAGAAGAGGCGGTGCGCGCGGGGTGCGTATTCCCATTGACTTCCGCGCCTTCAGTCGTCGCCGTCAGTCGTCGCCGTCGAAGACGGCACGCAGCACCTCCCGCTTCCAGTCCGGCCGATGCACGGGCCAGCCCTGCACCGTCCAGGGTTCGTGGCGGACGGTGACGGGCCGGCCGTGCTCGTGGACGCGGCGCAAGCAGTCTTCCTCGGCGCGGCCCAGGCGGCGCGTCACCCGGATGCCATTGCTCCGCCGGCGATAGACGCGCTCGTTGTCCACAATGGTGATGATGCAGGGCGCAGGCAGGTCGAGCAGGCGCCAGGCGAGGACTTCATGGCTGGCCGTGCGGTAGCGTGCCTTCAGTTGCAGCAAGTCGTAGTCGCACGCGGGGGCGTCCGCGGCGAACCAGCGGCTGGGGGCCAGCAGCCGGTAGGCGAACAGGTTGGCGAGCGATTCGCCGGCCATTGGCCCGGTGCCCTCCGGGTCGATGCCGAGCCGCGCCAGCAAGTCTGCCTTCCAGTGCTCGCCGATCTCGTGCGCCACGGTCCACTGGTGGCGCTCTTCCGTGGGTTCGGGCCGCAAGCAGATGAGCTGCCCACCGCTCGCCCGCTGCGCCCGGCCCCGCGTCTGCTGTCGGCGGTCCAGGCAAACGACCATCTTCAGGTGTGTCTGCGCCAGTGCGATGACATCAACCGGCGGCTGCACGACCCCGGCGGCGTCGAGCAACTCGTCGATGACGCGGTCGAGCACGTCCACGACTTCCTCGCGCGGCAGTTCGTCGTGCATGGCAACAATCTCCTTCTTTACCGCGTAGCGGTAAAGACTCAGCTGACTTCGATCTGCTGAGAGTATGGGCTCGCTCCGGCAAGGTTGACAAGCTCCGTTGTCCCGCCGTTTTCAGCTGCCGCCTGACCTGCGTCATTTGCCCGGACACAGCGAGCATCGGCCTGTCCGGCTTCTCCTGCGCGCCACTTTTTTGGCAATTCGCTCCGAATTAATGCCCGACAGAAGTCGTGCGCAACTGGCTGCGCAGAGCATTTCCGGGCAAAAATAACACGACGCTGGGCATTAATGCTCAGCCAGTTGCGCTGTTTATGCTCGCAGCGAAATCCTGCTCGACTGTCTAGTTCCACAAGTGGAATTCACGCACTGCATGAACTTTGAACGCTGGTTCAGGCATCAGCTGAATTGTCAAGGGCAACGAAGTGTTCCAAAACCAAGAAGACCTGCTATGATTCTTTCGGTAGCTCCTCGATCATCCGCGAGCCTTCTTCGCACCACTCTTTGGCCTTGAAGACACCCAGACTATGACCACTGCGGAGCGCTTCCGAGAAGAGACGCTGTTATCCCGGCCGATCCGCGACCTCGGGCTCACCATTGAGGGCACCGCCCTGGAATCGCTGGTCGCCGAGTTTTTGCAGGAACTGCACCGGGTAGGCATCCGGCGACTGCGCCCGCATTTCTACCTGTCCACGCAATGGATCGTCAACGACGGCACCATTGCCATTGCCATACCGTTCTATCTGGCCCACCCGGAGCTGCGCGCCATCCACGCCGAGAAGACCGGCTGGGTGGAAGGCAACGACCGCGCCGAGTTGCTCGGCTACCTGCGCCACGAGATGGGCCATGTGGTCAACTACGCTTACAAACTCTACGAGCGCGAGGACTGGGTCCAGCTGTTCGGCTCGATGACGCAGCCCTACGAGGACAACTATCACCCCGAACCCTTCAGCCGTCGCTACGTCCAGCACCTGCCGGGCTGGTATGCCCAGAAGCACCCGGACGAAGACTGGGCCGAGACCTTCGCCGTGTGGATGACGCCCGGCTCCAACTGGCGAGCCGTCTACCTGGAATGGCCGGAAGCCCTGGCCAAGCTCGAATACTGCGACCGGATCATGGCCAGCCTGCGCGACCGCGATCCGGACGTGACCGTCGCCGAACGGGATGAAGACGTGAGCCAGCTCACCTACTCGCTGGAACAGTATTACAGCGCCAACGGCACGGCCCCGGAGGAGAAGTTCCCGCCGGGCCTCGACGGTGCGCTGCACGCGGTCTTCGAGGCCGCCGGCGCGGCGTCCGCGCCGCCCTCGGTGCCGCGCGTCTCGGGCGCTGCGCTCATTCGCCGCTGCGAGGCGGACCTGCTCGAGAACGTCTACCGCTGGACAGGCCATTTCCCCGAACGGACCTGGCCGCTGCTGCGCCACCTCGCGCACCGCGCCGACGAACTACAGCAGGTCTACCCGATCAACCGCGAAGCCACCGTGCTGATCGCGCTGACGACGCTGGTCGCCAGCCTGGCGATGAACCACGTGCTGCGCGGCAGCTACTTCTCCGGTCCGGAACGCAATGGCACGCCGGAACGCACCAGCACGCCGTCGCTCGCGCAACCCAGCGTGGCGGCGGGCTGACGCCAAGTACGTCGGGCTTTCCAGCCCGACAGTCAGCGCCGGGGATGTGCCGCTCATCGCGGAACCTGCGTGTCGGGCTGGAAAGCCCGACGTACAACCACCGCGCTGAGTTCGTAGTTCCGCCTTCAGGCGGCGAGCGAATCGCCGCCTGAAGGCGGAACTACCAACTTGGACTCACCCCTCGGTCCCACCCCATGCTCTTCCTCGCCAAACGCCTGTCGCTCGGCCTGCTGCTGATCGCTCTCGCTTCGGGCATCCTGCTGGCGAC
>JAEUIF010000727.1 GCA_016795185.1 Planctomycetia bacterium
GTTGTTGGCGAACATGCGGCCCAGGTAATTGATGCGCGTCAGCTTGAGCTGCTCGTCGGCCGCGTTCGGCTTCGCGGTCGTGGTCGTGCCGGGTCCGGGCGTCATCATGTCGCCCGCCGTGCCGAGTTGCAGCAACCGCAACACGCCGGGACCGGGCGCGACCATGACGCCATCCTCGTTATTGAACGATAGTTCCAGCGACTCGATGCGCTGGTAGCGGAGCAGCTTGCCGTCCTTGCGCTCGGTATCCTCGACGCGCACGCTCTTGTCGCAGACCAGGTTCTCGACGCGGGCCGGCGGCCCTTGCCGCGCGCCTTCCTTGAGCGAAACGTATTGATCGAGGAACACCTGCATCGTCTGGCAAGACAGCCGGGAGTTCTCCTGCTCGGCCTGCACGCCGCCGTGGTACAGGGCGTACTTGCCGTTGAAGAACATGTCACCGTTCCAGTGGATGGTCAACTCGGCGGGCTGCTCCCGCTTCGCGCCCACCTTCTCGCCGGACAGGTCGGCGTTGCTCGGCATGCGCATCGCGCCGAGACCGTTGACCCAGGCTTTGTTCTCTTTCTGGTCGATGTTCACTTCCGGGCCGATGATGGTCAGCTTGTCGAGCATGACCTCGGCGAGTTCGCCCGTGACCGTAAGAACGTGGCCTTCGGGGAACTTCAACAGTTGCAGCGTCTGGCCCTTGATGTCCACGCCCTTGTCATCCTTGCCGGACGGCGCCTGGACGACGTGGACGTTGCCCTCGCACCAGACTTTTTCCAGTTCGTTGTGCGAGCCCATGCGCACCACGTGGGCATCCACCGAGCGGGCGCTGAGGTCGATGGGTTGACGAGTCTTGGCGGCCGGCGTGGCGACGCGGTTGCCGCCCGTGGTCAGCGCCGGCACAGCGCCCTCGGGCTTCTGAGCGACGTGCGGCTCGACGCCGACGCGACCGGCCGGCACGTGGCCCGCTTGCGCCGGCGCGACTGCCGGCGCGGTCGGGTTGTCCTTGAACCAGACCAGCAAGCGGTCGGTGTCGTGCACGGTCATGTCGGGTGACTTGGCCACCACCCGGCCGACGGCCTCGACATGGTGCGGCCGATGGCGCTGCGTATCGCCGGCGGGCCGCGTTCCTGACTTCGCGCCCGGCGCGCCCGGTTCCAGCCAGACCTTGAGACGGTCGGCCTGAAGCAATTGCTTGAGTTTGGGCTGCTGCCCGGCGGTCAGCTGCTGGCCGGGTTCGAGTTCCTCGAAGGCGGCATCGCCGGTCAGGGTCAGCACGTCGAAGTTGCCGTCCTTGCCGGTGACCAGCTTGGTCTTGAAGCGGGCTTGCAGGGTGCGTTCCTTGGTGTTGCCGTCGAGCATGTTGATGATGCCCGGCCCCTCGATCTCCGCCTGCTGCGACTGCTTGTCGCCGACGCCGGACAGCACCAGCACGCGGGCGCGAATCTCATGGCCGTCCTTCAGGGCGACCATTTCGGGCGCGCCCTTGAGCGTGCTCTGGCGCGTCCGCGCATCGTAGACCAGGTCGTTGCCGAAGGCGGTCAGGCATTCACCGTCGGAGGCGATGGTCACCTGGTTGCCCCAGGCATGCGCCGTGTCGATTTCCAGCTGTGCGCTGCGAGCGTCCTCGAAGCGCGTGGGCGGGGCCGCCGGTGCGGCGTAGCCCTGGTTCTTGCGGCTGAATTGCAGTTCGAGATGCTCGCAGTCGAGTTGATCGCACGCGCCGCTGGGACCAGTGCGGCGCACCACCTCGACGCTGTTCGGCCGCGAGCCGGGATGCTGCGACACATCGAAGCGCGCCTTGTCTCCGGGCACGTCGTAGTGGAAGGGCCCTTGCGTCTTGATGTGGACCAGGTCCTTGGTGGGCAGCGCATCGCGGCGCGCCGCTTCCGCGCTGGCCTTCGCGTCGGCCGGCGCCTTCGGCGCGGCGAGGAAGCCCGAGTTGGAATCGACGTACAGCCGCATGTCCACGTCGGAACGGAGCGCGACCGCCTTCACGCCGGTGATGGCCACGTTGCGCTTCGGATCGCGCTTGGTTGGCGTCGGCCGGGCGGCGGGCCGGTCCTTCGCGGACTCCTTGGCGTCCGGTGCTTCGGCGATCAGGTAGACGTCCATGCCGATGGCATCGACGGTGGTCGGGTTCTTCTTGTCGCGGCTCTGCTCATCGACGATATGCACCGCCTCGGCGGTCCAGATTTGCTGCCGGCTTTCCTCGTAGAACATCGGGCCGGGGGTGGTCAGCGTCAGGTCGTCGTCGCGTTGCGGGGTGCGGCGGTTGTTGACGATGGTGACGCCGCCCGCGTTGGGGCCGCGCCGCCGTTCCGGATCGCGCACCAGCTCGCAACCGACGATCTTGCGGCTGGCCATGTCCGCGAAGTTGCCGATGGGCTGGTCGAAACGCAGGTACGCGATATCGCTCTGCACCGTGTTGATTTCCGGGAACTGGCTCTCGACGCGCTCCTTGCCGAACATGGCCAGGCTGAACGGGGCCATCTTGACACGGCCATCCGCCTCGATGTTGAAGGTATCGGCGGCCAGCACGATGCCCTTGGCGCGCATTTCAAGGCGATGGGTGCGTTTCAATTCCGCGCAGTCCGGGCCGAAGGCCAGCTTCAGTTTCTTCTCGACCAGCGGCTCCTGGCGCGTGTAATCGGGCACGCCGTCGCCAGTCGCGGCCGGCTCGTACTCCGCCGGCAGAGGCGGCAAACCGTTCACGCCTCCCAGGAAGTAGGCATAGACCCCGTAGGCAAAGCTGAAGCCCAGGAAACCAGCAATCAGCAGCAGGATGCGTTTGGGAGTCCACACGGTATTGCCTCTTCTCCGTGGTCCGTTCTTCCGAACAGTCGGCTCCCCTCGCCCCTTGCGGGAGAGGGGTTGGGGGTGAGGGGGAAAATGTCCAACAAGGAACGCCCAATGTCCAATGTCGAGGGAGAGAGTGTGTCTTCACGTCGATATTGGATATTTCTCCCCTCACCCCAACCCCTCTCCCGCAAGGGGTGAGGGGCATTTTGGATCAAGCGCTTATGTTGCCAGCAGCCGCTGCCAGTGGCCCTGGCAGCGCAGCACCAGTTCGATCACTTCGCGCACCGCGCCGCGTCCGCCCGGCGCTTGCGTGACATAGTGGGCGGCCGTGCGGGCTTCAGGGCAGGCATCCGCCACCGCCGCCGCCAGGCCCGAGCGCTTCAGCAACGGCAAGTCGGGCACATCGTCGCCGATGCAGCACACCTGTTCCGGCCCCACCGCGTAATCGGCCAGCACACGCTCGAAGGCCATGCGCTTGTCGGCGGCGCCTTGAATCACCAGGCCGACGCCCAGTTCCATTGCCCGCACCTCGACGGCCGAGCTGGTCCGGCCGGTGATGATCGCCGACCGCTTGCCCGCCAGGCCCCAGAGCTTCAGGCCCGAACCATCGCGCACGTGGAAGCGTTTCAGCTCCACGCGATTGTCGGTGTACACAATGCTGCCGTCGGTCAGCACACCGTCCACGTCCAGGAGCAGCACGTCAATGCGGGCAATCCGCTCGTGCAGCGCGGGCTCGCGTCCGTCCACGCCGCCTCCTTACTGCAAGATCAAGGAACCTGTTGCGCAATCGGAGGTCTGTCTGGGTGCCATGCGCACGGCTTTGCGTGGGCATGGGGCCGTTGCAAGCTTCTCATGCCCACGCAAAGCCGTGGGCATGGCACCCAAGTCTTCCTTCGAGCAAGCCGTCTCTTGTACTTGCCTTACGCACTCTTGCGCTCCGCAAGGAAACCGTCCTCGGCTTCCTCCGCCGGCAGCAGGCCGATGACATCGGTCACGTCGATCAGCCCGACCGGGCGGCCCTCGCCATCGATCACCGGCAACTCACTGATCTTGTGCCGCCGCATGATTTCCACGGCATCGGCCACGCGCGCGCCCACCACGGTCTGATGGGGCTGCGCGGTCATCACCTCGCCGATGGGCCGGTCGAGCGCGGCGTCGCGGCGCTGCTCGAACAGGCGGGCCAGGTCGCTGTCGGTGAAGAGGCCCGCCAGTTTGCCCTCGGCATCGGTCAGCATAACCGCGCCCGTGCGCCGGCCACGCCGCCTGGACTGGGCGAACACTTCGCGGACGGTCTCGCTGGCCGCGGCCAGGCGCAGTTCGTCGCCGCGCCGCATGACGACTTCCACCTTCACCAGCTTGCGGCCCAGACTCCCGGCTGGATGAAACCGCGCGAAGTCCTCGTGCGTGAACTCTCGCAACCGGCTGAGCACGAAGGCGAGCGCATCGCCCAGGGCGATCATCACGGTGGTGCTGGTGCTGGGCGCCATGCCCAGCGGGCACACCTCATCCACCGGACCGTAGACCAGGGCCACGTCGGCCTGGCGGGCCAGCGTGCTGTGGGCGTTGCCGGTGAGGGCGATCACCGCGAGCGCGGTCTGGCGCATCGGCCCCAGCAGCCGGACGATTTCCTCGCTCTCGCCGCTGTGCGACAGCACCAGGGCCACATCGGTCGGGTGGACCATGCCCAGATCGCCGTGCATCGCCTTCGTCGCGTCGAGCACGTAGGTCCGGGTCCCGGTCGAGTTCAGGGTACCCGCGATCTTCTGTCCCACGTCGGCTGACTTGCCCGTGCCGGTGATGACCACCCGCCCCGGACAGCGCAGCAACAGCTCCACCGCTTGCAGGAAAGTGTCGCCCAGCCGGTCAGCCACTCGTTCCAGGGCGGCGGCTTCGGTACGCAATATCTCCCGCGCGTAGGCCAGTCGATCCTCCGGTTGCAGCAGCAGCGCCGCCGCTTGCCGGGCGGTGTCTCGCGGATCGTGAACCTGCAACATCATGCGCGTCCTTGCTCCGGTATCGTCGCTGGTAGTGCTTTACCAAATCGAGCGACTATACCGCCGACGCCGGGAAATTCAACCGCAGGGCGCGGCAGCCCTGCTCATCCATCAGCATCGGCGGCTGGCCGCGAAAAAAGCAAAGATAGGCAAGCGCGGTCGAGATCGTCGCACGCCGGACGCGTGTGCAACCGCTGCAATCGGCAAGCCGGCCGGAAGCTGGTTATCCGCCTGAATCCCCTCGCTTGCCGATCCGCCGCTGCTTCCCGGCCTTGCCGCCGTTATACTGCAACGGTCTGTTCCCAACCGCTCGCGGTTCAGCAGTACCCAGGAAACCAAAGGCCGCCGCTTGTATCGCATCTCCCTTCCCGGCCTCGATGCCGTCCTGTTGCTGTCGCCGCGCTGGGCCGCGTGGTCCGGCGCGCTACAGGCGCTGGCCATGCTGCTCTTCCTGTTGCCGCTGTTACTGACAGTGGGCTTGTACCGCTACGAGCTGCGGTTGGTGCAGCGCGGCGTGGCTTTGCTCCTGCTCGCACTGCGGCTGACGGCGCTGGGCAGCGTGCTCCTGCTCGTGGCGCTGCAACCCGTCGTCGAACGGACGCATACCGAGGAAACGCCCGGCCGGGTGCTGGTTTGCGTGGACCGCTCCGCGAGCATGGATGTCCGCGACGAACCGGACGGCCCCACGCGCGCCGCCCAGGCTCAACGCCTGCTGACCAGCGAGCATGGCCTGCTGTCCGCCTTGCAAATTCGTCATCGCGTCGAACTGCTGGGCTTTGCACGCGAGTGCTGGGACTTACCGACAACAGCTCTGGGCCAGCCGGAACCGTCCGGCCCGGCGACCGGCGCGACTGACTTGCGCGCGCCGCTGAGCCGCGCGCTCGAACACTCGTCGGCCGACTCCGGGCCGCTGCTCGGCGTGATCGTCATCACGGATGGTCGGCACAACGCGGGTGCGTCGCCGCTGGAACGCGCGGACGAACTGAAGAAGGCTGGCATCCCGATCTATCCGATTCCACTCGGCAGCGGCCAGGCCCCGCCGGACATCGTGGTCGCCGAGTTGACGGCGCCGCGCAGCACCTTCAAGGACGATGAAATCAACGTCGAAGCCCAGGTCAAGATCGCGGGCATCAAGGCCCAGCTCGTGCGTCTCGAATTGCAGCAGGAGAAGCCCCGGCCCGGCCAGGAATCGGCCTGGGAAACGCTCGGCGTCGACAGCCTGCGACACGATGGCACGGACCGCACTTACACGGTGCCGTTTCCGATTCGGCTCGCGGATCTGGGCACACAGACCTTGCGCGTCACGGCTCGGCCCGCCGATGAACGGTCGCTGCCTCGGCCGCTGCAACACAATCGCCGCGAGGTGCGCGTCAACGTCACGGACGATCAGGCGCGCGTGCTGTTGATCGACGGTGAAGCGCGCTGGGAGTTTTACTACCTCTCCTCGGCCCTGGGGCGCGACCGCAACCTGAAGCTGGACCGCGTGCTCTTCGAGCAGCCATCGCTCGGCCGGCTCAGCGAGGCGGAACTGAAGAAGCTGGGTCATCCTGCACGGACCCTGCCGACCGAGCCCGACGCCCTGGCCCGCTTCGACTGCATTATTCTCGGCGATGTCGCACCGGAGCAGCTGCCCGTCGCGGATCGGCAACGTCTCGAAAAGTTCGTCGCCGATCGGGGCGGCACCCTGCTGCTACTCGCCGGCAAGCGCTGGCTGCCGTTGGCTTACGTGGACGCCAGTCCGTCAACTGGTGAGACCGATCCGTTGCTGCGCTTGCTGCCGATCCTGAAGCCACATGTCATCCAGACGACCGCGCAGCGCGGGCTGGCCGTGCGCCTGACGCCCGATGGACAGCTGGCCGCCTATCTCCAGATGGATGCCAACCGGGAACAGAGCGTCAAGACCTGGGCGGAACTGCCGGGCCACTTCTGGGGCATCGTCGGGCGTCCCAAACCGGGCGCGGTGGCGCTGGCCGAACTGGTCGATCCCGAAGTCGTGCCGGACAAAACGAGTGGCCTGGACGCGGAAGCCGTCATCGCGCGGCAGAACTTTGGCTTCGGCCGGGTGGTCTACGTCGGTGTGGACAGCACCTGGCGCTGGCGCTTTCGCCTGGGCGACGGCTACCATCACCGCTTCTGGGGGCAACTCATCCGCTGGGCTGCGAGCGACAAGCCGCTGGTCGCCGGCAACGAGCACATCCGCTTCGGCACCGCGCAGCCGACCTATCACCAGGGCCAGGAAGTCGAGGTCAC
>JAEUIF010000767.1 GCA_016795185.1 Planctomycetia bacterium
TTCCGAGCGATAACCCGTGAGGCGATCGTAGCGGACGCCGCCCTTTTGTCTGTCCGCTCCATGGCAGGCCAGGCAATGCTGCCGCAGGAACGGCGTCACGATCCGGCCAAAATCGGCATCCTCCGGCGGCCCCGGATCCGCCCGCAGCGACCGCGACGCCAGCAACAGCATGCTGCACGTCGGTAGCACCCAACGACGCCAGGAAACGGAAACCCCAATGCTCATGGGTCTTCTTCCAGCAGTAATGGCAATGACTCACAGGGCCCCAGGCGGGTATAATCGGCGGGATAGCACAAGTGCATACCGTTAATGCGATCTTGAATGCCACCGATCCTGGCCAGCGGACAAAAAAACGCCGCCGGTTTCCATAAAGTTGTCCGTATCGTTGCCGCGGCGGCATTCCCCTTGAGGAGACCATGGCCGAAGAGTCTTTAGAAGAGGTCATCGAGCGGGTGCTGGGTGGCGAGCATGAGGCTTTCGCAGGGATCGTCCGTCATTACCAGCGGGAGGTCTGGCGGGTGGTGGCCGGCACCTGGAAACTCTGGGCGGGCGTCTCGCAAGGGATGAGTGGCGCGGAAGACCTGGTCCAGCAAGTGTTCGTCGATGCGTTCCTCCACCTGGACCAGTATCAACCCGGCACCGATTTCACCGCCTGGATCAAGACCATTGCCCGCAATCGCGTCCGGCAGCAGCTGCGCGCCTGGACACGCGAGAATCGGCGCCTGGCCCTCTACCGTCAGCACCTGCTGGACCACCTGAGCGACGACACCGTTGCGGCGCGTCGCGAGGAAGCCTATCGGGAAGCGCTGACCGATTGTTGTCGGAAGCTCGCCCCACAGGCAGCGGCGGCGCTGGACCTTCGCTATCGGCACGCGCTGACCCTGGAAGAGATCGCGGTGCGGCTGGGGAGTACGGCCGAGGCGGTTCGCAAGGTGCTGCACCGAACGCAGCTGCTGTTGAAGGACTGCATCGAAACCCGGCTGGCCCAGACATGACCCGGATCGAAGAACTGACGCTGAAGCTGCTGCATGAGCCCCTGGCCGAGCCGGAACTCGACGAACTGGAGCGGTTGCTGGCGCAGGATGACAGTGATGCGCGGCCCCACCTGGCCCTGCTGGACCTCGATGCCGCACTGCGGGCCGAGCGGCAGCCGATCGAGGTCACCGAGTCCGCCGTGGCACGGTTGACCGCCACCCTGGCCGACCGCGTGCAACGCGGCGTGGTCGCCGAGATCACCGCCATCACCCAGCAATCCGGCTGGCACCGTCCGCCGCTTCCGGTACCGCCTCATCGGAGATGGCGGATCGCATTCATGACCGCGGCACTGCTCCTGGCGCTGGGAGTCTGGTACGGGAAGCACACCGACCGTGGCGCAGCGTCCGTCGGCCATGTCGAGCAAGCCAGCGGGGCACTCGAGGTGCTGACGGATTCCGGCCGCTTTGAACCCCTGGAAGTTGGGGCTCCCCTGCGCTCGGGGCAGACGATTCGCACCCGGGGCGCCGACAGCCATGCCGTCTTGCAGTTCGCCGATGCGACCCGCCTGGAACTCAGCCCTGATACCCTGGTGCGCCTGATGACAGGGACTGCGACCGGCAACAAGGTCCTGGTGACCAGCGGCCTGGTGCGGGCCAACACTCCCTCCTCTGCTCGCCATCCCCAGACAGTCGTCGCCACGCCGCAGCTCGAGGTCCGGCCCGGCGAGGCACGTTTCGTCCTGGGGGTCACGTCACCGGAAAGCGGTCGCCTCGATCTGGAAGCTGGCGCGGTCGCGGTCGAACGATCGGTGGATGGACGGCGCTTTGATGTTGCCGCCGGCTCCTACGTCGTCGCTACCATGGAGCCCAGCGATCCGGTCATCCGCGATCTGCCCACCCTGTTGGTTCAGCCGGGCCGCCGCCTTGATTTTCAGCACGCGCGCAAGATCAATTTTCTCGGCGGCCATGCTGGGCTGGCCCAGGGCCCCAATCGTCTCTGGTTCTGGACCGAACCGGACGGTGAGGTGGCGTTCGAGCTGCCGTTTCGCCGCAAGCACGGCAGCATCTATTCGCAGAGCAATTTCGGCGGCTGTGGCGGCGTTTCGGCGGACGGAAAAACGGCGGCGGTCTGTACCAACGACGGCGTCATCCACATCTGGGATGTCGTCCGGCGGCAGGAACGGGTGACGATCGACCTGCACACTCCGATCCCTCAACTACTCCCGATGGCGCTTGCCCCCGATGGCAGTTGGGTGGCAATGCCCGAACCTGACCCGAACCAGCCGCCCGCGATCCGCTTGTGGAACACACTCTCGGGCGAAGAGCTAGCGGCGATCCCCGCGGCAGCTTCCTCTATCCCGTGCCTGACCGTTTCTCGCGATGGCCGATACCTGGCCCCAATGCTGAGCAAACCGGAGGGCCGCCGTGCGCAGCCCCCCACGCTGCTGGTCTGGGACCTGGCCATGCGCCAGCCGCTGTCGTTCCTCCTCGACCGGGCAACGACCGTCCGTGCCGTGGCTTTTTCTCCCGACGGCCAGTTGCTGGCCACTTCCTGGCATGACGGCAAGGTCCGGGTCTGGGACCTGACCGCCCGGAAACTTCAGCACACTCTGGAAGTCAATCAGCTCCTGTACTGTCTGGCCTTCACGCCGGATGGCCGCCGCCTGGCTGGCGGCAACAGCATGGGGCAGGTCAAGCTCTGGGACCTGGCCACAGGCGAAGAGCAGCTGCGCATCCAGGCGGGCTCGCGAGTTACCTGGGACCTGGCCATCTCGACCGACGGCACCCGGCTCGCCGCTGTCGCCCACGATGCCCCGGTGACGATCTGGGGCCTGCCCGCAGGCAAATAACGTCCGGACAGCAAATGCCGCCCCTAACAACCTGGAGGAAGCATCGTCCGCCGCTATCCGTCATTGTATCCACGATGCACTTTGCTGGTGATCGGCTTACGGCGTCGTGGCCACGTTGGCTGCCGTTGGGCCTGGCTGGAACCTATGAATGGGTGAATCGATGTGGCAGGCCAGACCTTTTTTCTGGGTCGAGAACTGCTCGCCCCAGTCGAACCGATTGTCCGCATTCACTTCTCTGCCAGGACCGCGCGTTCCAGGATGAACAGGTTGTGATCGCCGTCGGAGCGAAGACGCTGGCAACGGGTTCGCTTGTCCTCGGGGCGTCGATCGGTCTCGTTGTAGGCGATGAACAAGAGATTGTCGCCGTGGAAGGCATACAGGCTGGGGGTGCGGCCCATCAAGCCCGCGCCGCCGCCTGCCCAGCTTTCCAGTTGTAGATCCAGGGCACCAAACGGACCTGCCGGTTCGACAATCCGATACGGTCCCCAGAAGCCGACTGGCCCTTTGCGGTTCTCGCCCTTGTCGTCCAGCTCATGCACACGCTGGCCCGTGAACGACAGGGATCGCTTGCCGCTCAGGCCGGGTTCCTTCAGGAAGGCGTCGTCGTAGTGGGCCACCGCGGTCCACTGGCCCAGGATGCGCCGGGCATCCACCGCCGTGTCGGGCTGTGAACGCGCGGGAACGGGTTGTCGCCGCAGCACCAGGTACAGCGTGTCGGTGCCCGGCCCCCAGGCGCTGGACAGGTACCGGCTGCGCGGAGCCGGCTCCTCCGTGAGAATTTTGACATGCAGCAGCCCCTGCGCCGAGGTCACCCAGCAGATGCGCCGGGCACCGCTGAGCTTGCCGGACAGCTTTGCCGCTGCTTCCTTGCCTGGTTTCGGTTTCTTGTTCTCATCCACGAAGGGCCCAGCCAGCGGCGCGCAATCCACCGTCAGCAGCTTCCCGCCGCGGTCGCCCGGCCCCTGGACCGTGAACCGATCTGCGGTGATATTCACCTGTACCCCGATTAGCCCGGTATCCTCGTCGTCAATTCCGAGCCTGGTCGCCGGCAAGCCAAGCAGCACATGCCATTCACCCTGCAAGTCCTTGTCAAAGGTGGCTGGCGGCTCCGCCGCGGGCAGCAGGTTGCCGAAGCTGAGGCACCCCACCAAGGCCAAAACCTTGCCGAATCGATGCATCTTGGGATCTCCCTATCTATCAAGGTGAACTTGACGGCTCGGGCAAAGGCGGCGGAGGCGGCAAGTCCAGCGCCTTGTCGCTCACCTTCTTCGCGATGATGCCCCAGGTCGGCCCCACCATGCGGTTCGGGACGACATTCTCTTCCTTCGGCCGATGGACATGGCCCAGCAACCGGCCGGCTTTCATCCCCTCGAGGATCGAGTGGGGGAAGCCCCAGAACTCGGGCGGGCGATGTTTTTCGAGTTCCTGGGGATCGTTGGTCTTGCGATGGTTCTGATACCAGAGCAATGTTAGGTAGTCGCCGTCCACCCGGACGATGCCGGGATAGGTCCAGGTCTTCACGGCCACCTTGCCCGTGGCCGGATCGACGATCCACTCCGATTTGCCGGTCCGCTTCTTGGTTACCGGGTCGATCACGGGTCGGGATTGGGGTTCCGCAGCGCTCCGCATATCGATCCGCCAGGTTTTCTCCGTGGGATCGACGATCTTCCATTCCGCGATGCTGTCCTCGTCATGCGGCCAGGTGACGCGCCGATGCGTGCCGTACTTTTCGTACTGGCTCTTGTGAGCGGGCAGGAGGATGCCGCACTGGCCGTCCGCGGTAAAGACCGCGAGCGGCCAGCCCACCAGCGGCTCGTCGTCTTTGGGCATCACGCCCGGCTTGCGCGTATAGCGACCTTGATGGTCGCCCTCGCCGCTGGGATGGGAGATGATCCGCCAGGTGCCGACCAGTGCCTTCGGGTCGCGCGCCGGCTTCTCCTCGGCGGACAGGCATGAAACCGACGCGGCCAACCCGATAGCGGCCACACTCGTTAGCCAGACCTTCATCATTGCCTCTCCCGTGTTCAAGCGAGAATCTCTTCGAGGGTACGGGTGCTTTCGCCGAAGCCCTTGGCGGACACGCCGCACGCCTCGCTGATCGTCCGCAACAGATCGCTGGCGTTGGACTTGGGCAGGTCTTTCGCGGCGGGATCGCGGTCGTTGTAACCGACATGGGCCTTGTGCTTGATGCCCAGCGCCTTGCCGCCGGCGATCAGGAGCGGTAACTGGTCCGGCAGGTGATTCCCCCAGGACATGCCGCTGCCGTACATGACGATGGTGTGATCGAGGAGCGTGCCGCCCTCGTGCGAGATCGAGTTCAGCCGATCCAGGAACCGTGCCAGCTTGCTCACCCAGTAGCGGTCGATGTTGGCGAGGTATTGAGCCTGCAACGGGGTGTCCGCCTCGTTTTTCTGACTGAGCTGATGTCCGCAGCCGTGCCAGCCGGCGTCCATTTTTTTGCCGTCGGGGAAGAGGTCCGGGTAGTGCGCGAATACCGGCGCCGCGTGGTTGAACGGGCTTTCGATGGTGATGATGCGGGTGCGGTCGCCGTGCAGGGCCAGGGCGGCCAGATCGTACAGCGTGTTCACATACGCGTCCCGGCCGATGTTATCCAGCTTGTTCGCCGACAGCGATAGACCCGGCGCGGTGGCGGTGAACTCCGACGCGCCATTGCGGTAATACTCCCGATCACGGCGGAGTTGCGCGTCCGTCGTCGAGATCGCGTCGGCGTACTGGCCGAGCCGGCGGGCGTCTTCCCGACCCAGCCCCTGCTGAAACTTGCCCAGATCGCGGCCGACGAGTTCGAGGACGCTTTGGTGCCGTTGCGTCCGGGCGACCGCGTTCGGCGAGCCGAACAGCATCTCGTAAATTTGCGGCAGGTCGCACAGGCCGTACATCGCCGTGCCCTTGGCGTCCCAGGAGATCGTATCCTGTCCGCCGGCGACCGAAAGCACCAGGGAAGGAATCCCTGTCTCGGAGCCGCGAGAGCGGGCAATGTGCTGATCGATCGAGATCGTGTTGCCGGTCTTATCGGATTTGCCGCCGTTGTATGCCTTGTTGCCGGTCAACCAGAGGCCGGATTCACCATGCGCCCCGGCGTTCTTGTGTCGCAGACCCGAAAACACGGTCACCTGATCCGCCAGATGCCGGATCGGGGCCAGGGTTTCACCGAAATGCGCGCCTGGGCCGAACTGCTTGGGGAACCAGCGCCACATGTTCACGCCGTACGGAACGTGAATGAACACGCATCGCGCCGGCTTCGGGCCAGCCGCGGCACCCAGGAGCGGTTGCAACGACTCCAGCCAGGGCAGGCCCAGGCCGCAACCCGTCAGCTTCATGAATTCCCGTTTGCTGATCTTCATGTCATTTCCTCGAATAATCATCGATCATGATTCGTGCGAGCAGATCGGCCAGGTTGGGATTGCCGTCGTCGCCGAGCAAGGCGTCGATGCGGCTTTCGTCGCTGAGCGTGAGCTTGCGACCGAGAACGTAGCTGGTCAACGCCTTGGTGAACGCCCGCGGAAACGAGCCCCGGGTCTTGGGGTCTTCCAGCATCACCTTGCTCATGGAGGCGAGATCCCTGAACTTCTTGCCGTTGGGCAACATGCCCGAGGTATCCGCCTGGCGTAACTGACCCTGAGCGTTGATGAACAGCCTGCCGTAGGGATCGAAGTGCTCCCAGGCGAAGCCGAGCGGATCGATCTTGGTGTGGCAGACGGCGCAGGTGCGTTCCAGGTGGATGCTGAGTTTCTCGCGGATCGATTTCCCGCGAAATCCGGGGTTTTCGTTCAGCGATTGAATGGTCGGCACGTTGGCCGGCGGCGTGCCGACCTCGACGCCCAGGACACGGGTGAGCAGATAGGCGCCCCGATAGATTTGCGACTCCTTCTCCTCACGGGAGGCCACGATCATCGGGCCCGACATGGTCAGGATGCCTTGGCGCCGGTGTTCCGGAAGCTCCTTCACCGGCTGCCAGCCGTGCGGGATGTCCGCCTTCACGCCGTAAAACTCGGCGAGCGGCCCGGTGAGCATCAATTGATCGGGGGCGATCAAATGCCCGACGGGGCGATTGCGGCGGAACGCATCGAGCAGGAACTGGCCCGGTTCGGCCATCATCGCCTGATGAATGGCCGTGTTGCGGGGGTAGCCGCCCGCAATCGTGAACTCGTTCCGCGTCCAGCTGCCGCTAATCTCTTGCATTTCATCCAGACCCAGCCACTGCCGGCTGAATTCTTCGGTGAACCAGCCGAAGCGCTCATCGGCCGTCATGCGGGCAATTTCCTTGCGCAGCACGGTTGCATCGAGCAGCGTGCCGTTCCCGGCAAGGTCGAGCAACCGACGGTCGGGCGGCAGCCCCCAGAGCGTGACGGCCAGTCGCCGCGCGCGATCGTGGGCCCCATGCGCCTTCTCCGCGCGCCGATCCGGAAGGTAGATCCCGTCCGGCGCCGCCATGACGGCGGTCATGGCCAGGCGGATTGCGGCGGGCTCGCCGAGAGCCTTCCGTTTCGCTTCAAGCAGATCGTGATACGGCTTGATCTCGGCATCGGAGACCGGCCGCGACCATGCACGCTCCGCGAACGCCTTCAGATCGCCAAGGGTTGCCTTGCCGATCACGCGCGTCCGCCGGTTGTCACTCTCGGGCTCCCGGTCATGCACGGTGAGGCTGATCTTCTCGATGACGACCTTCGGTCCGTCCTGGATATCGTTCGGGTAGTAGGCCCAGCCCGGAGTCCCCTTTGGGGGGCGTTCGCTGTCGGGCCTGTACTTTCCGGCTTGCTGAAGTTTGTTCTTTTCTTCCCTCGTGAGAAGGAAGGGCATGATGTTGGGGACCGGCAGGTTCCGCAGCATCAGCCAGAGCCCCTTGTCGGAACCGCTGTTGAGCGACGCGAAATCGATGGCGGTAAGTTCGAGCGGCACCTCGATGACCAGATCGGTCGTCGTCGTCGGCACGGTGATGCGCGCGAGCGACCAAACTGTGTGGTACGACAATTTTCCCGAGCCGGAACCTTCCAGTTTCAGTTGACTGCCCGGATTGAGGAAACTGTCCAGCCACAGTTCGGGCAAAGCTGTCTCGCCCTTGGGCAGTTCCGCCCGCGCCCGGATCACGAGCCGCACGATGCCGGTAGTCGTCGGCGCGGGATAGCGCAAGATGATGTGATCGAAGCCGTTCAACCCGCCGCGCGTGCGATACACGGGGTTCAATACCATGCCCGATCCGTCATGGTGGGGCCAGCAGCCGGCATGTACTTCCAGTTGAGATTTCGGATCGCTTGGCTCCATTCCGTCGGCGGTCCGCATCAAGTGAGCCGGTCGACCGGCGCCCCCGTTGACCTGGTAGAACTTCTGCTGGATCTCGTGTGACGCGATCCAATCCGGCTTGATGTTCCAGGTAATCGGCTTCTCCGCAACCGGATCGGGAACGACCAGAGCCGTCATGCGCTCGGCCAGGTCCAACAAACGGGTGACGTGTTCCTGCTGGGTGAGCAGCACGTCGCCGCGATTGATAAAATCCTCGCCGTGCGGGTCCTGGGCCAGGAATCGGAGGAAATCGGGCGTGTGGTTCGCGTAGTGCAGCTGTAGCAGGTCGGTCCACTTGCGCACCTGCTCCCGCGACGTGAGTCGGCGGAGGCCGTTGCCGCTGACGGCGCCGCGGGCCGCGAGTTCGGCGGTTGCCGCGTGTGCCCGGATCAGGTCGAGCACCGGAACCATGGCCGCGGTGTCCGGAGCCGGTTCCCCTTTCGGCGGCATCTCGCCGGAAGCGATTTTCACCCAGGCGAGCTCCCAATTCTTTCGGATCGTTTCATCGGCAAGGTTGGGATAGCCGCCGTCGAACCGTAGTTTCGCGGATTGCTTCTCCGCTCCGTGGCAGCGCACGCAATGCTGCTTGACGAACGGTTCCACCTTGGCGAGGAAGTGTCCCTTGGCCTCGTTGTCCGCCGCCTCCACCGATCCCGCACAGTACAGCCAAACCAGCGCGAGCCATCCGGCTGTCGCCGCGTGCTTGCTCATGGCTACTTCCCACCCTTCGTTTCCGATTCCTCGATGCGGATCGCGCGAATCAGGTTCATCAGGCCGTTGGACTTGAATTCCGTCGGCACGGCCGAGTTCTTGAAGTCTTCCTCGCACCAGACCAGGGTCAACTCCTGGCCCTCGATCTTGTAGATGCCGGGGTAGATGACCGGGCCGTCGGCATCCTTGCTGGCGCGGTGGGCGGTGAGGTCGATCCGCTTGGGCGCGCGGTCGGGGTCGGTTCGGGCCGCGGCGAAATCGGTGAAGCTGATGAAGCCGTCGGCCCGCTTCCCCTGGGCGTCGAGCACGGTCACCTTGCCGTCCTCATAGAAGGTGATCACCACGCGCCGCTTCGGATCCTTGCCGTCCGTTTGCGGCGGCAGCCCCAGCCGGCTATTCTGATTCAGGTCATCGTCACGCAACTCGACGATCGACCATGAGCCTATCAGGGCGGAGTCCTTCTTCGTGATGGTCAGCAATTGACCCTTCACCGGGAGCGGCTTTGCGTCGGCCAGCAATGACGAACAAATCACCAGGGACAAAGCCAGAGCCCATAGTCGCGACGATCTCATGATCGGCATCTCCACGGAAAAGTCAGGCAGGTCATGGGGTAGGCTGCTGCGGGCAGCTTGACGGTCCCGCGGCGAAACTTTCAACTCAGTTCAGGCAGGCGCCAGAGCAGGATCCGGCCTTGCACGCCGGACAGGGCCAGGAGGGTCTTGCCATCCGGGGTGAACGCCAGCCAGATCATCCCGTCCCTCTCGGTGGGGATGGTCAGCGCCCGCGCGCCGGTTGCGACGTTCCACACGTCCAGGTAGCCGAGGAAGGCGGCCGCCAGCCAGCGGCCGTCGGGAGAGAACGCGAGCTTGCCCGTACCGTCGAGCAGGTGCTTCGGCTTGCGGGCGGCAACGTCCCAGATGAGAATGCCGTCCTGGGCCGGATGGGCCAGCCAGCGGCCATCGCCCGAAGCCGCCAGGTGCTTGATGGCGAACCGTTGCCCGCTTTGGTAAGTCGCCTCCTCGGCGCCGGTCGCGGCATGCCAGCGCATCAGGTCGCCCTCGCCGGTGCCGCCGACGAACGAACTCGTCCCCGGCAGCGCAACCAGGCTCTTCAGCTTCCGCGACCGCGCCGGCTCGGGCATCACCGCCCCGTCCGCCAGCCTCCAGGTCCGCACACCCTGGATATTCCCAGGTAGATGGGCCAGTGCCGCCAGGTACTTGCCGTCGGCCGAGAAGGTGGGCGCGATCGCTTCCTCTTTCGCGCGGGGAACCGCGAAGGTCCGCGTCGCCTGCTGGTCGTCCAGGTTCCAGAGTTCGAGAAACGGCGACTGGCCGCCCCGGGCCAGCAGGCGGCCATCCGGGCTGAAGCCCAGTTCGTTCAGGCGCGATTTGCGTTCCGCCAGGGTCAGCAGCAGTTTGCGGGAAGTCACGTCCCAGAGCTCGATCCGGCTGGTGAACAAGGCCAACTGCGTTCCATTCGGCGACAGGGCGGCCTCCACGGCGTGGCGAGTCGGAATGATCGCCGTGGGCGGTCGCTTCTCGTAAGGGTGGGCTACCAGCGGGCCGACATCTCGGCCGGCAACCACCCAGGCGTCACTCGGAATGGACACCGCCTGCCGGTCGGCCGTCCGCACCAGCTGGGCCGTGCCCCCGTGGACGCTCACCCGTGTGCTGCCATCCGTGACCGCCAGGGTCAAGGCAGCGCTCTCGGAGCGAATCTCCGCGTGGGGAGTCCGCACCAGCAGGGGCTGCGGCCCGGCCTTGAAGTGCGCCCCGCCCCGGGTCAACTGGACTTCCTCGGCAGCAAGCCCGGCGAAGCTGATGAAGGTGTTCGCCCCCAGCTCGATCGGCGCGCCGGCCCGTTCGATCACGGCGGAACTGGCACTGTCCCCCGAACGCAGCGTCTGGCCGCGCGCGATTGCGTCGCCCGCCATCACAGGGCGTGCCGTGCCATCCTGCGCGAGCACCTCCAGCTGGCCACGCACCTCGACCACCCGGGCTGGGGGGCCATCCGGCTCCGGTCGGGGCAGCTGGTGCATCCACCCCCACACGGCCAGCAGCAAGGTCGCAGCCAGTGCCGCCAGAGCAACCCCGATTTGCAGGCGGCGGCGTTCGCGGTGGATCGGAACGCACGAGCCGACGCCTCCCGCGACGGGCGGTTCCTCCGATGGCGACTCGGACCCACTCGCCTGAATCGGGCTGGCCGCGGTCATGCGCAAACAGGAATGGAGATTGACGTACCGCAGGTACCACAACTGGGCTTCCGGATCGTCGCGGAGGATCATCTGCAAGCGCGCTTGCTGGTCCGCATCCGCGCGCCCGTCCAGCAGGGCGTCGATCAAAACTTGCAGTTCGTGGCTGGCATCCCGGTTCATGCGTACCCCTCGGCCGCCAGGCGGCCCTGCATGCAGCGCAGCAACGCGGCCCTGGCTCGACCAATGACCTTGTAGACGGCGTCGATGGTCACGCCGCGGCGGCCGGCGATGGCCTGCACCGTCTCGCGCCCGGCGTAGTAGTCCAGGAGTGGCTGGCGGTCCTTGTCGGGCAGCTTCTGCAAACAGCCGCTCAACGCCTTGCGCTCCGCTTCCAGCCGCGGCAGCGCCTCCTCATGCCGGTCGGCCAGCTGCTCGACCAGATCGCCGCTGAAGACGAGCCGGTCCCGGCTGCGGCTGCGCAGGAAGTTCATGACCTTGAAGCGGGCGACGGTGCAGGCCCAGCGGGCAAAGTCGGTCCCCGGCTCAAACTCGGAAAACTTTTCCCAGAGCACGACGCTGGTCTGCTGCACCAAGTCTTCCGCGTCGGACCAGTTGGGCACCAGGGAAAAGACAAAGCCGAGGATCGCCGGATGATGCCTGCTTAGCAGGCGCACGAACTCGGCGTAGCGCCGATCCGTCGTGGCTGGGTCCGTCTGCGGCTCGCTCATGGCCACTCCTCATGCGTGGAACGTCCCACTCTCCATTGAGGGCAATAAACAATCGCCGGCCGGCGGCAATTTAGACAAGCATTTTTCTCCCGATCTATGGCCTTGGCGCACCGGTGCTACCGCGTCATCCGGCCCCCTGGCGGGCGACGGTCGCGTCCGGTATGGGCAGCTGTCACATGCGCCGGTGAAGAGCGGTCCTGGTCGACGAGGTGGAGATGGGACGGGACAACCGTGAGACCGTCGGTGGGACACGCACATTACCGAAACAAGTTCAGCCAGATGCGCACGCTGGCCACTGAGCTGGGTCCGGCAATGGCCACACCGAGCAGGGACATACACGACCGCGCCTTGCTCAATGCGCGCTCCTGATCTGGAGGCGCGCGCTGGGCCGAACGAAAGAATTCGCCCTCTCCACGTGAATATCCGGTCGGCAGTTCGATACCCAACTTGCCGACGACGCGGTTGCTTGCGGGTGAGC
>JAEUIF010000773.1 GCA_016795185.1 Planctomycetia bacterium
ACGACCTCGCGCCGACGGAGGCCGAGGAGACACGCGCTCATTTGCGGGACTGCGCGGCTTGTGGGCAGGAGTTCGCCGCCCTGGGCGGAGTCCGGCAAGCGCTCGATGCACTGCCCGCGCCCTCAGCCAAGGTGGATCTCGGGCGCGTGTACGTCGAAGCAGAGCGGCGGCAGCGCTTGCAGGTACGTCGCTGGCGCAGGATCGCGGTCGCGCTGACTGCCGTCGCCGCACTGCTCGTGCTCGCCTTCGGTCTGAAGCTGGAACTGCGCTTCGAGGGGCATCAGGTCACGTTGCGCTGGGGCAAACTGCCGGCGCAGTCCGAACCCGTGCCGCCCACGAGGCCGGAAGCGCCGCCCCCGGCGGTCAGTGCCGAGGACATCCAGCTGCTCAAGGGGCTGTTGCACGGCCTGATGGCGGACATGCAGGACCGCGACCGGCAGCAGCAGCAAGCGCTGGTCCGGCTACATTCGCAGCTGGAGTCCCTGCAACGACATTCGCAGCAACGCTGGGCCGCGACCGAACGCGACCTGGCCGCGCTGTACACGGCTCAATTTGGTGGACGGGATAAAGGAGACTGATTCATGTTGCACCGATTACTCGGTGGGACCGCTTTACTCTGGATGTTGTCTGCCTGGACGGGTGCTGCCGAGCAAGCACCGAAGGCAGTGTCCGCAGCCGCGACGCCTCGCCAGCGCATGGCCGAGGACGTGGAAGTGCTGCGCCGCATCCTGAACCGCACACTGGAGTCTCAGCTGACGGAAGAGACTACCGGCCGCCTGCACTGGCGGTTCGCGGATGCGTCGCCCAGCGCCACGAAATACTTGTGGAAAATGCAGGATGGCCCGGCGGCGATGACGGCCTACCCCCTGAGTCCCGACAGCCAGAAACCGAGCAACCCCCGTCCGGACGCGGAAGGCAGCTACTTGAAAGGCCACGGCGTCGTCTACACCCTCACCTTGCCGGCGGAGCGCTTCCGCGCCCCGAAGTCCGAGCCCGCCAAAGGCGAGTCGAAGCCGCTCAGCGACTGGGAGCGCACCCGCAAGGAGGTCCGCGGTGAAAAGCTGGGGCCGGACGAACGCGCCACGGAGCGCCGCGAGCCGACCCTGCGCGAAATGATCCTGAAAGTCCTCGCAGAGAATGGGCAGCACCTCGAACAACTGGCCGACGGCGAAGCCGTGACCGTGATTGTCACCTTGCGCGGCGGCTTTTCGACTGCCCCGGATTTGGCCGAGTCCCAGGACTTGATGCACCGGGCCATGCTCGACATCCTCGGTCAAATTCCGACGGACATACCGCTGCCCAAGGCGAACACACCCGAGGAACGGTCGCGCGCGATCGATGCGCTGCTGCGTCAGAAAGCCGGGGACACGGCCGAAGCCACCAACGATTACGTGCTGCTCGGCGACCTACACATGAAGCAGAACCGCTACGCGGAAGCCGCGAAGGCCTATACCACGGCCCTGCAAACGGCACGTACGGCCAAGGATTCCTCCGACATCTACCGCAAGGTGGCCCAGGCCGAACTGGCGAAGGGCGACCTGAAAGCGGCGGAAGCCGCCCTGGCCAATGCCCGTCAGCTGCTGGAGGCACCGCCCAAGACCGCCGCGCCGCCCACTCCCCGTGAGCCTTTGCCCGCCAAGGTCATCGTTTCGGCGAGCAAGCGACTGCTCGACCAGGTCGGCTCGGGCAAGATGACCTTCGAGGAGTTCCAGAAAGCGGCCACGGTCGAGTTTCAAACGTTCAATGAGGCACCCAAGACTGGCAAGCAACCCTGAGCCACAGCTGCCGCATCGAAGGCGCGAGTGTGCCCATGCGGGCCTGCGGGCCACGTCGAGTCTGCCAAACCAAGGTGCGGTCGATCAAGGGCAGTCCGTGCGAAACGAGCATTTTGGCACGGAGTGGCAAAACATTGGGGTTTCGGCCACTCCGTGCCAGAGTCATCTGGCGCACAGTGGCAAAACACTGGGGTTTTCGACCCTGGATGCCGAGCGGATTTTTCTTGGCACAGAGGGGTAGTCTGGCCGGTCGATCAAGTTTGGGTGGCATCCCGTACAGCCCGCCGCC
>JAEUIF010000790.1 GCA_016795185.1 Planctomycetia bacterium
AAAGTCGCGGAATTGACGGTCAGGCAGCTGCCGCCGGTGGACCTTTGGCCAGTCCGGGCAGCGCCGCCGCCAGCACGTCCTCGACGCGCTCCGCCAGGACGAAGGTCATTTCGCGGCGGACGCTTTCGGGCAAGTCGCGTAGATCGCCTTCGTTGTCCCTGGGCAGAATCACGCGCTTGAGCCCCGCGCGCCGGGCCGCCAGGACCTTCTCCTTGACGCCGCCGATGGGCAGCACCAAGCCGGTGAGCGTCACCTCGCCGGTCATGGCCGTATCGCTGCGGGCCGGCGTGCGCGTGTACAGCGACGCCAGCGCCGTGGCCATCGCCACGCCCGCCGATGGACCGTCCTTGGGTACCGCACCGGCCGGAACGTGGACGTGGACGCCGGTCTTCTGGAACAGCGCGGGGTCGATGCCGAGTTGCTCGGCGTGCGACCAGATGTAACTCTGCGCCGCACGGACCGATTCCCGCATCACGTCCCCCAGCTGGCCCGTGAGCCGAAGCCCACGACCGGCCGGCAGCAGCGTGGCTTCCACGTAGAGCACCTCGCCGCCCGCTTCGGTCCAGGCCAGGCCCGGGGCCACGCCGCTCGGTGCGTTCTGGCGAGCCACCTCGCGGTGGAACTTCTCCGGTCCGAGCAAGTTGACCAATTCTTCGGGCTTCACCTGCACGGCTTCGGTGTTGCCTTCCGCGAAGCGCACCGCCACCTTGCGGACCAGGCGGCCCAGCACCTGTTCCAGCTGGCGGACGCCCGCTTCACGGGTGTACCGCGCGATGACGCGCTGCACTGTTTCATCCGACACGCCGACCTGCTCGGCCGTCAAGCCGGTCTGGGTCAGCTGCCGGGGCAACAGGTAACGGCGGGCGATTTCCAGCTTTTCCTCCTCGCTGTAACCAGCCAGACGGAGGACCTCCATGCGATCCAGCAGCGGTTGCGGGATCGTGTCCAGGCTGTTCGCCGTCGTGATGAAGAACACCTTCGACAGATCGAACGGCAAATCCAGGTAGTTGTCCCGGAACGCAAAGTTCTGCGCGGGGTCCAGCACTTCGAGCAGCGCCGCGGCCGGGTCGCCTCGGAAGTCGCGGCCGAGTTTGTCGATCTCGTCGAGCATCAGCACCGGGTTGGCGACGCCGGCGCGGCGGATGGCCTGGATGAGCCGGCCCGGCATCGCGCCGATGTACGTGCGGCGGTGGCCGCGCAGCTCGGCTTCATCGTGCATGCCGCCCAGGCTGGTCCGCTCGAAGCTGCGGCCCATCGCGCGGGCGATGGACTGGCCCAGCGAAGTCTTGCCAACGCCCGGAGGGCCAACCAGGCACAGGATGGGCGCCTTGGCCTGCGGGTTCAGCTTGAGCACCGCCAGGTGTTCGAGGATGCGTTCCTTGATGCGCTCCAGCCCGAAGTGGTCCTCGTCCAGCACCAGGCGGGCGCGGGGCAGGTCCAGCTGATCGGGAGTGTACTTGCGCCACGGCAGTTCCAGGATCAGCTCCAGGTGCGTGCGCAGCATCTGGTAATCGGGCGCGGCGGGCGGCAGGCGTTCCAGTCGGTTCAGCTCGCGCTCGGTTTCCTTGCGCACGTCGTCGGGCAGATCAGCCTCCGCGAACTGCTTGCGCAGGGCTTCCACCTCCGCCTTTTCGGAGTTCTTTTCACCCAGTTCTTCTTGAATCGCGCGCAGTTGCTGACGCAGCAGGTAATCGCGCTGCTCCTTGCCCATCTCGTTCTGGGCGCGGCTGGTGATCTGCTGCCGTAGTTCCAGCACCTGGACCTCGTGCGTGAGGTGTCCATGCAGGAGTTGGAGGGCGTCGAGCAAGGTCGGCGCTTCCAGCAGGGCTTGCTCCTTGGGCACGTCGAGGTTGAGCATGGAGCCGAACAGGTAGACGACGCGCAGCGGGTCGCCCGCCTGGGCCACCAGTTGTTGCACGTCCACGGGCACCGGCGTCTGGTTCAATTCGACGACCTTGCCGGCCAGTTCGGTGACTGCGCGGTAGAGCGCTTCGACTTCGGTGCCCTTGTCATCTGGCGCGGCCAGGGGGCGCACCTGGGCCTTCAGGCACGGTTCGGCCTGTTCTTGCTTGAGCAGTGTCACGCGGTCGATACCCTGCACCAGCAGTTCGATGCCGTTCTCCGAGCGGGACATCTTGCGGATCGCGGCGCGCGTGCCGGTAGCGTGCAGCCCGTCGAAGCCGGGCGCCTCGACGGATGAATCGCGCTGCGCGGCGACCACCAGGAGCTTTTCCTCGGTGGCCAGCGCCGCCTCGACGGCTGCCAGCGAGGCCGCGCGTCCCACGGTCAAGGGCAGGAACATGTGCGGCAGCAGCACGGTATTTTTCAAGGGCAGCACCGGCAGCGTCGTCACGGGCAAGCTCGCCGGAGCGGCGATCAGTTCGTTCGCGGGGCTTTCGTTCATGATGATTCGGCCTCTCTCCGCGCGGCACGCGGGTTCCGGAGTTCGCTTCTCTCAAGGTTGGATGCGCGGCGGGGGAAAACGGTTCGCGAACGGCAGGAAATGGCACGGCGCGCGGCGGACAGGAGTCCACGGTTCACCAACAGCGGGCTGGCGCCTGCCGCGCTCCAAGAAAAGGAGGCACGGACTCTTGGGTCCGCCAGACCGCCACGTGGCGGTCTGGCGGACCCAGAAAGCGTTTTGCGGTTCGTCAGTCGCGGGTAGTTGCGATGGGGGTTAGGAGTTCAGCAGGTGAGCGGGAGGCGCTAAATTTGAGGCTGATAGCTGATAGCTGATTGCTGTCAGCTATCAGTCAATTTTTCGGCGTCACCGACAATTGGTTGGTTTGCAACAAGTTCTAGCAAAGATCGATCGGCCATGAATGGGCTTATTGTGCTGGTGAGAAAGGCAGTGCGCTCTTCGACAGTCCATTGATGCCAATCTGGCGTTTTTTTGACATGCGGCCGAATCAATCTCAGCAGTTCTGGCAACGACGTAATCGTTCTGTGTCGTTGCAGCCTTTCCCACCGCGCTGGCACTTTCGTGGACTTCTCGCTCTGAATCCAGGCGTCGTAGACTAAGTTGCATACGGTCGCGGCGAGTGGACTGCCTGCCAGTTCCGTGGCAACGAGTTCGTCGCAATCGAACTTTGCATTGCACACCATGCGGTGCAATACGGCCAGTAGCGTTTCATCGGTGATTGTCAACATGGAAGCAGTTTCCGTGCAACGATCAGTCGTACCATCCTTCGCGACTCAGAGCACCATCCCCCAGTGCCACGCCGCAATCGGTGGCCACGGCTCGCAGTTGCCGTTCCCAGTCGTCTCGCGCCTCGAGTGCCGCTGACTTGAGGAACTGGTTTTTCAAAGTTTGCACGACCAGCGTTTCCGGCGAGATGCCCTGCCGTCACGCCTGTTCTCTCAAGACGGCTTCCAATTCAGACTCGACGGTGATGACCATGACGTGCTCCTGCGCGATACTCTCATTCAAACGGCGGGCCGATACATTCGCTCGTCCCTGAATTCAACGATTGGCCGCTTCGAGCCGCGCCCGTTGCTTCGCCTGGGCGGCGAGGACGATCAGTTCGACGCACAGGTCTTCGCCCAGCGCGCTGGAGTTGAGCAGCAAGTCGTACTGGTAGATGTCGTTGGCGGCGCGGCGGAAATGAGTCTGGACGAAATGGGACCGGCCCTCGTCGCGCAGACGCACGGTCTCCGTCGCCTGCTCGGCGGACTGACGCGACCACTGGGCCATGTACGCGATGCGGTCGGACAGGGGCGCCACGATCCGGACATTGAGAGTCGATTCGCGGGGCAGCACGTAGCCTGCGCCGCGGCCGAGCATGACCACGTCGCCCTGCGCCGCCGCGGCGAGAATGGTGCGGGCCAGGTGGACAACGGAGTCATCGTGCGTCATCTGACCGTCGGCGATCAGCTGCGCCAGGCGGTCTTCCGCCCAGCGCGGCGCGGTTTGCGTCAGGTTGGCCAGCAGGTTGTCGCGGATCATCCCGTCCTGGGAAACGTAGTCGAGCAGTTCCTGGTTGTAGAGTTGCCAGCCGATTTTCTTGGCCACCCGTCGGGCAATGGTGCCGCCCCGCGCGCCGGATTCGCGGCTGACGGCCACCGTCAGGCCCGGCGGGCTCAGCGACGAAGCCGGCTGCCGGCCCCGGTCTCCCTGAAAGCCATGCAGCGGCGACTCAGCGCCGCCCGCTACCGGCAAGTCGTGCATGTCAGGAGAGAATTCCGAGGCGGACATGGAGAGGTTCCTTGCTAAACCGCGAGCGGTGCTGCTAGACGTCTTCACAGTATTCGGAGCGGGCAAACACTACCATTCCTACCATTAATAGCACGGCGGTCACGCCGAGCAACACCGTCCAGGCCGTCAGCGGGTCGACCGGCAGATAAACCGACGGCCGTTCGGGCGGCGGCAGGCCGTGGTCCTGCGCGGCGTCGAACATCAGACAGCGCGTGTAGAAACCGACGCTGATCCGCTTCATGTAGCCGGGCATCGAACCGAGCACGGTTTCCAGGAAGAACGCATAGACGATGGCGATAATCGCCGGCCGGCGGAAGACGGCGCTCATCAGGTGGAACAACGCCGCGAAGGCCAGGGTCGCCCCCGCCACCGCCGGCCAGAACAGGGCGAACGCCTGTCGGCCGGGTTCGCCCGCCGCCAGGCACACCAGGCCGAACCCGCCCAAGTTGAAACCCAGCACCCACGGCAGCAGGGCCACGAACTTCGCCGCGTAGATGGCCGGGCGCGGCAGCGGCCGGCTCAGCAGCCAGACCAGGCTGCGCGCTTCGCGCTCCCCGCCCAGTGCTTCCGTGGCGAAGCTCAGGCTCCAGATCGGCAGCAGGAAACCGACGAAGATCGAATACACCATCCAGCGCGAGAACACCGCGAACGCGGAATCGTCCATCGCCCGCTGGGCGGCGGTCAGCACGGCTTCCGTGACGCCGGTCCCCAGCGGCGCGGCGGCGCTGGCCACGGCCGCACCCGCTTGCATGTGGTCCACGGCTTGCTGGAAGTTCGGCCCGCCGCGCATGGCGCGCCAACGGTGCATGGTCCAGCGCCCGCCCGCCGTGTTCAGGGCCACCAGCGTGAAGGTGAAGATCAGCAGACTTAGGGCGATCAGCACCATTTGCCGTGCCCGCGCCTGCCGTTGCATGCTCAGCCAGACCAGATAGCACCAGGCGCGGACGGTTGACGGGGAAGACTCGGATGACGAGGCGACGGCATCCAGCACACTGGTTTCAGGCTGCAAGCCAATCGTCACCAACTGTTCCTGGCCGGATTCCATTCGTCTGTCACCTTGTCAGCTTGTCAGCTTGTGACCTTGTCATCTGCCGCCGCCGCCGAGCAGGTAGCCCAGCACGGCATGCGTTGAGTCGTCGAGAGTTTCCAGGTGCTCGACCTGAAAGTTCTCTTCCAGCACCAGGCGGGTGAACTCGGCGAAGAAGCGCTTCGGATTCTTGGCCTGGACCACCAAGCGGTTGTCCTCGGCCAACTCGACGCCGATCACGTCTGATAGTCGCAACAGCATGCCGGCCAACTCGCGCGGCTGATCGCTGACGATCAGGATCGAGTGCGGGTGGTCGTCGAGCAGTTCGCGAATCTGGGCCACGCTGCCGACGGCGGCGATGCGCCCCCGCGCCATGATGGCCACATGGTCGGTCAGCTTTTCCAGTTCTTCCAGCTCGTGGCTCGAAATCAGCAAGCACTTGCCGCGTTCGACCAGGTGGCGGAACAGGGCGACGAATTCCTGCCGGCCGATGGGGTCGATGCCGCTGAGCGGTTCATCGAGGATTAGGAGTTCCGGGTCGTGCAGCAGGGCCTGGGCCAGCTTGATGCGCTGCCGCATGCCCTTCGAGTAGCCGCGCAGCCGGCGCTCGGCGCGGCCCGCCATGCCCACCTGTTCGAGCGCTGCGCCGGCGCGGCGCACGGCCGCGCCGCGGTCGTAGCCGCACAGCCGGGCCATCGCCTCGACGAACTGCCGGCCGGACATCTCCTCGTAGAAGCTGTCCACGTCCGGACAGTAGCCGACGTGCCGCTTGGCCTCCGCGCTCCAGGCGTCCAGTCCGCGAATACGGACGCGCCCCAGGCTGGGTTTGAGTTGCCCGGTGGCCAGGCGCATCAACGTCGATTTGCCCGCGCCGTTGGAGCCGACCAGACCGGTCATGACGCCAGGCCGCAGTTCCAGCGTCACCTGGTTCACGCCGATCACCGGCCCGTACCATTTCGAGACGCGCTCGAACACCAGGGGCGGTTCCAAGGGCGCGGTCGCTGGCACGCGCGCGGCGGGGCGCGGTTCGGTCTGAAGCGCGCGTTCGACGGGCGGGGCGACGCTCAGCGCACCACTTCCACCGCGCGGATCCGCAGGCTCAAGTAGCTCAGGCATAGCGCACTCATTGCTCCGAGGACCAGGGCGGCTTGATACCAGGCCGGCTGCGCGGACGGGCGAATGTTCGCCATGTCCACACCCAGCAGATAGTTGCCGACCAGCCAGGTGTCGTTCCAGAGATCGATCAGCCGCCAGGCCGGGTCGTAACGCAGGCCATCGACCAGCGAGCCGGCCAGCAGGCGCAGGAAGAAGAACAGGGTCGTCCAGGCCATGATGAGTGGCACGGTGCGCCGCAGCCAGCTGGCGGTGGCCGTCAGCATCAGGCTGAAAAACACCGTCAGTACCAGGCCGTAGCCGAGGATGCCGCCCAGAAGTTGCAACTCGCTGCCCCAATTGCCCCAGGAATACAGCAAGCGGTACTGCACGAACAGCACCAGGGCGGGCACGGTCGTCATCAGGTTGACGAAGACGCCGGCCGCCAGGCATTTGCCCAGCACGTAGTGCCAGGGAGAGATGGGCTTCGCCAAATAGAAGGGCAGACTGCCGTGGTGGAAGTCGTTGCCCACCAGGATGGTGCCGGCCATGGCCAGCAGGATCATGACCATCCAGCCTTGATACCAGAAGAAGTTGCGATAGGTTTCCGGCGAGCCGTCCATTTTCATGGACTTTTCCAGGAAAACGATCACATCTTCCGTCTTGTAAGCCTCCTTCACTCCGGGAAACCGCAGTTCCTGCTCCGCCGTCATGCTCCGCGCCCAGGCCAGCAGGTACTGCCCGAAGAAGAACACCAGGAAGGTGAGCAACGCGAAGCCGTACATGCCCCAGAACAGCTTGCGGCGCACCACCATCGACAGGGAGGTCCGCGCGATGGGCCAGATGCTCCAGGCCGAGTCGTTGAACTCGCCGCGCCAGGGCCGGTAGTGGAGCAGTGGGACACTCATCGATTACGACCCATTCTGGACTTATTTGCCCCTCGCCCCTGGCGGGAGAGGGGTAGGGGGTGAGG
>JAEUIF010000794.1 GCA_016795185.1 Planctomycetia bacterium
CCTGACTCGACCTGCCCTGGAGCTGGCCCGGCCCTGGCGACCGCAATCGAAGGGGTGGATTTCAGGATGGTCAAGTCGATGGTCAGTCCGCTCGCCAGCGATACCTCATTAGACCTCCCCAGTGGCCCCAGGACCTCACCCGACAGTCGCAGGCGCGGGTTGGGCTGCTTCGAGGTCGCCGACGCGGTGGTGAGGTCACTGGGGGCCTTGCTGAGGTCGACGGGAGATCACGTAGACCCCGCTGGCCGACACAGGCGTCGGCGGCACGGCCTCTGTCGGGTTGGCCGGCAGTCGCCGACGCGGCTACGGGGCTGCTGGGGCCTCGGTGGGTGTATTGGAAATCCAATAGACCTGCGCTGCTCCAGCTCCAGGTCGAGAGGCAGCGGCGTGGTGGGCGCGAGCAGGGAATTGGCGGATACCAGCTCGTCAAGTCGGGCGGCCGCTCCCCCTGGCCGGACGGAAATACGTCGTCGTCGCCCGTGGGTAGGTGGCTCGCAGAAGAATGGGTGGCTCCGGGAGGCGTTCCGTCGGACAGGTCGAGGATGAAGGGGAATGGCCGGCTCCGGTGGATCGCGTGATAATGGATAACTGATTTTTGCTGTGGTCGGCTGGATGGCTGACTCGCAGCTCTCTATATAGAGCTGCGAGAGTCAGCCATCCATCCACCGACCAATGGATGGCTCGCTCACGGCGAGCTGCCCATTATGAGTCGGCCATTCACCCATTCCGAATGGATGGCTCGCTCGGCGCGAGTCGCCCATCGCGAGTCGGCCATTCGCCCATTGGCGGGCACCAGGCCGACTTGGTGCATTACTGCTCCGCTCCTTCCTCCTGCGGCGGCTCCTCGTTTGACCCCGCGAGCATGGCGGCGTGCTTCAGGCGGTAGGCGTCCACCTCGTGCAAGCCCCGGCCACCCTGCTTCTTGATCTTGATAGGCTCGATTTTGCCCTCCTGGCAGAGCTTGTGCAGGATCGGCATGATCGAGCGGCTGTTGCTGATGCCGGCAGCCTTCCGGATCTCCGTCGCCGTTTCACCCGCCGGGATTGCCTTCAAGACGCCCAGGATCTGCATCTCATCCAGCTCCTGGCGTGCCTTCTGCTTCTGCTGTTGCTGGCGTTCGACCGCCTGATGTTCAATGTCCTTGAGCTCGCTGGCGGTGCGAACTTGAACTTTCCACTGCCGGCCGCAGAAGTTCTCGTCGATCACGCCTTCGTCGATGTCCACCGCCCACAGGCTGCCAAAACCGGCTGAACCACCAAGCCGGAGGTGCAGCTTGTGCATGCCGGTGCCGTCCTCGTAGCGCTCGCGGCGGTTGATGAGCAGCCACTGCCGGGCGAACTCCGCGAAGCCCGCCATGGCCAGGTGCTCGCGGTCGAGCGGCTCAAAGCGGTCACTAACCGCACCGGGCAGGTGCTTGACCGTGTGGTGGACGAGGATCAGGGTGCAGCCTGCTTCCTGAAACGCCTGGCTGAGGTCGCCGAGCAGCGGCCCCATGTCGAACACGTTGGAAGCCTGGCGAGGCTGGCGGCGGTCTTGGTCCCCGGCGAGCAGGCTCAAGTAGATCGGATCGATGACAAGGACTTGCAGGCCGTGGCGCTTGACGGCGGCCACCAAACTGCTGACCTCAGCAGACTGACTCAGCTTGGGCAGGCGAAATTCAGGGTAGACATTGCACTTCGCCAGCGTGACGCCGCGCGCCTGGCAGACACGCTGGAAGGTCTCCTTGATCGTGGCGCCGCCCGATTCGGCCGAGATGAAGCCCACGTGTTTGCCTGGCTGACCGACCGGGAACCGTCCAAGGAACTTGGCATCGCCGCCGGCGCCGATGCTGACTGCCAGGTCGATCATCACGCTGGTCTTCATCGCCTTGCTCGGGCCTCCGACGATCGCCGGCTGGCCAGCAACCAGGACGTTCCGCACCAACCAGTCCAACTTGAACTCCGTTTGAGCGAAAACGTCTGGCGTCATGAACGGCGGCGGCGTGTCCTGCACGAGGGTCTGGCCTTCTTGCACCAGCTTGCCCAGCGAAGTCAGCAGCGAACCCATGTCCTTGTTGCGCTGCAGTGATTCTTCAACCTTGTTGCGAAACCGCTCCTTGAAAATGAACTCTCGAACGAGCTGGCGGCCAGTGTCCAGGCTCAGGGCGTCTGGAGGCGGCGTAAACACTCGGTCGAAGAACGAGCCGGTGAAATCGGACGCCTCGTTCTCCTGGAAGAGACTCGCGCGGGCGAGGGTTTGCTCCGGGTCAAGCGCCGGTTCCTCAGCGTGCCGCAGCTGCACCCACTGTTCGAGCATGCCACGCCAGTCGGAACCCATGATCGGAATGCCATAGCGTTCGACGAGCTTGCACGCCTGCTCCCAGACTTCAAAGAAATGGCGGTGGTGAGGAAGAAAGGACGGGCCCAAGCCCAAGCGTTCGGCCTCCTGGAACAATGGCGGCAGCCGCAAGCTGTGGATGAGGACCTGCTCCGCCTGTGTCATGCTCTTGCGCCAGGCGGGGTGGTCCCGGAGGCGTAGAGGAGCCTTGGGGTCAGGCACGTTGATGACAGTGCCATCGACAAGCGTGATGGGTCTCGGCGTCACCGGCCTTGCCTGATCGGGACACGTCGCTGGTTCACGGGAATTGCCCCGCAGAAAGGCCATCCCTTCACCAGACTCCGCGTCCTTTGTTGGTGAGGGATCACCCAGCGACTCCGTGGCGTTGACTTGATCGCCGTTGCATTCGGATGCCGTTGATTGAACCTTGGCGACCGTCTCGGCCTTCACCTCGTCGCGCTGCGGGGCAGCCGGTGCATCTGGTGCAGGCGGTTCCGGTTCTTCCAGAACTGCGACGCGGTTGGTTTCCCACTCATCGCTGCCGCCGTACAAGTCTTCGTACTCGAGACGCAGCCGGCAACGTTCTGATACGAGGGAGGCGCCGTCGGTGCCGGCGCCCGCAAGATCGGGCACTGGGGACGACGACGGGTTCGGCGTCCGGGGATTGCGCTTCTGGGGATCGGGCGTGTTGACGAAATCGGCTGGTTCTGGCATGATAGATTTACCTCATGAGTTGAGGAAGCGTACTCAGAAGGGCCGGCCGTCGAGGGCCGGCCCTTCTCTATTCCGGGGCGCTTTCCATGTGCGACCCGCCACTCGTGCGTCTCTGGCACGGCCTGGTTTTTCAGGTCGTCGATGATCGTCAGGTGCTCGACCAGATGGTGTGATCTGCGGTAGGCACGGTCAAAAGTTGTCGCAGCTTGGATGAAGGGATGATGCGGCCCGATGGACCGCAGGCTGCTTGACAACCGTGACCGTCGCTCTTCGCTTACTTCACCGAACCGCCCACCAGGTTGCGGGCGGCCAGCTCGATCAGCGCCTTGTGTGGGATGCGACGGCTACGGCCGAGTTTGACGAATGGCAGCATGCCGGAGTCCATCAGCTTGTAGACCATCGCCTGCGACAGTCCCAGGAAGGTGCAAGCGTCGCGGACGCGGTCCAGGCCGTCGCGGACCAGGTCGTCGTTCGGGTGCTTCTGTTCCATGATTTCTCCTTTCGACACAGTTTCTATAAATAACTGTGTCATTGAAAGTATAACTCACGCGCGTTACGATGAGAAGGACTTTCTCCCTCGCACCACTGGTTTGCATTGAGGCCCGCAGCGCTGATGGACAGCACCTGGTTCAGCTTCACCGGAGAAGTGCCCGCCGACGGCTATCGCTGGCTCCTGGGGCGGCCGATCAACCAGGGGCCGCGCTCAAAGCCGACCGCTTACTTGACCCGCGTCACCACCTACACCGACAGCTTCCTGTCCCGCCGCTACGACGCCCAGCAAGTGCCGCGCAGCCTCTTCCGCACGTTCGCGGACCTGCCGACCAACGAGGACGGCATCCGGGCGTTCGCCAACGAGTATGGCGGCCTGGGTGTCTTTGAAGCGTTCCAGCCGAAGGCGAGCGACGTGACCGTGGTCGGCGAGCCACTCCAAGGTGAACCGATCGCGCGGTGGTGCGAGCAGATCGTGACCATGCGACGGCTGACGGCGTTGTGGGACCTGTGCCAGGCGCAAGACCTGCCCGGCCTGGGCCGGCACATCCGCTGGACCGACGAGCGCGGCCAGCGCGTGGTGCGTTACAGCCACGCCGGTGGCGAACCGGGTCTGGGAGAAGATGCTGATGTCTCGCCCAAGGAAGTCGTGCTCGCCAGTCCCACCCATCACCCCGAGTGGCTGGCCCAGTGGTCGCCCGGCGACCTGATGCTGCCGGCACTCTTCCACCTGGCCGACGAGATCAACCAGCAGCTTCACTTCCACGACAGCCTGCGAATGATGTGGGAGCCGCAGCAGAAGCAGCTGGCGCTGCGGCTGCCGGTGCCCACGCTCCGCGACCTGCTGTGGGCGCAGTTCGCGGAAGCCATCGTCAGCCGGCGCAGCTTCAGGAAGTGCAAGACGTGCGGCACCTGGTTCGAGCTGCTGCCAGGGCTGGCCCGGACGAACCGCTTGTTTTGCAGCGAAGGCTGCCGCAGCAAGCTGTACCGCATGCGTCAGGAGGATGCCCGTCGCCTGCGTGGCGAGGGCAAGAGCGTTGCAGAAATCGCCCGGCTCCTGGAGTCCGACGTCCGGACCGTCAAGGGTTGGGTTTCATCGAAGTAGCAGTGACCGCTCGCCCATGCCGCAGCGCATTAGCCGGCCCTTTGAAGCGGCAGAAGGGCAACGTGGCCTGGGCAGCCACGCCGACAAGTTGTTCGACCCCTACCACCGCCTCTCTGTTCGTCGGGGTTCCTCATGCCGCTGGCCATCGAGGTCAGCGTCAGCCGTTCCGGACATCACCGGGCGGCGGGGAGCTTCATATGTCGCGC
>JAEUIF010000883.1 GCA_016795185.1 Planctomycetia bacterium
CCCTTGCGGGAGAGGGGTTGGGGTGAGGGGTGGTATGAGAAATCTTGGGTGGTTCTACCCCTCACCCCAACCCCTCTCCCGCAAGGGGCGAGGGGGGCCGGATTGCTTGGACCGACGTTTGCCGGCGGCCCCGCCGCGAGGGAATGATGATCGTTCAAGAGTTGCGGCACATTCAGGAACGATGCGGCTACTTGCCCGAGGAAGAATTGCTCGGCCTGTCGCGCCGCCTGGGCGTGCCGTTGCACCGCCTGCATGAAGTCGCCAGCTTCTACCCGCTCTACCGGCTGACGCCGCCGCCCGCCGCCGACGTCAAGGTTTGCCGCGACATGGCCTGTTGCCTGCACGGCTCCGCACATCTGCGAGAAGCCCTGCAAGCGTTCGGCACGGAACTCGGTTCCGTGGTCGTCGAGGGCGTGTCGTGCCTCGGGCAGTGCGACCGCCCGGTGGCGGTGTCGATCAACGAGCACGTCTATCGCGGGCTGCCCGAGGAAGAGTTGCGTACGCGCATCCGGGCCGCGGTGGCTCGCGAACCGCTGCCGCACCAGCATGCCGACCGCGCCCCGCTGGGCTGGAAGATCGACGTCTACCAGGGTAAACCCGCCTACGACGCGCTGCGTCGCTGGGCCGAGAAGCCGGACGCTGACGGCCTGCTCAAGTCCCTGGAAACCGCGAACCTGCGCGGCATGGGCGGGGCCGGCTTCCCGACGTTCCGCAAGTGGTCGGCCGTCCGCGCCGCGCCGGGCGATGCCAAGTACGTCGTCTGCAACGCCGACGAGAGCGAACCCGGCACCTTCAAGGACCGCGAACTGCTCCGCCGGACGCCGCACCTCGTCATCGAGGGCATGGTGCTCGCTGGCCTGGTCACCGGGGCCGAGCGCGGCTGGATCTACATCCGCCACGAATACCACGAGGAAACCGAGGTCGTCGAGGAGGCGCTGCGGCAGGCGCGCGATCAGGGCGTGCTGGGCGACAACGTCTGCGGCACGGGGAAGCCGTTTCATCTCGAAGTCTTCGTCAGCCCCGGCGGCTACATCCAGGGCGAGGAAAGCGCGCTGCTGGAAGCGATGGAGGACCGGCGCGGCGAGCCGCGCAACAAACCGCCGTTCCCGGTGACGCACGGCCTGTACGGCAAGCCCACGGTCATCAATAACGTCGAGACGCTCAGCTGGGTGCCCGGCATCGCGCTGCACGGCGGCGAGTGGTACCGCGATCTGGGCACCAACGGCGCGACCGGCGCGCGCTTCGTCTCGATCAGCGGCGATGTGAGCCGCCCTGGCGTCTACGAAGTGCCCTTCGGCCAGACGGTGCAGGAACTGATCTTCGACACCGCCGGCGGCATGCGCGACGGCCAGCGGCTGAAGGCCATCGCCACTTCCGGGCCGTCCGGCGGCTTCTTGCCGGCGCAGATTCCGGTGTCATTACTCCCGAAGCCCTTTGTCGAACGCATGACGAAGGAGCAGCGCCTGGCGGCTGGTTCCACATCGCTCGACGCGGTACAGCTGCCCCTGGATTTCGGCACGTTCGGCGCGATGGGCGGCATGCTCGGTGCCGCGTTCGTGGTCTATGGCGACCGTGCCGACATGGTCGAAAGCGCCCTGAACTGCGTGCAGTTCTACCGCAACGAATCGTGCGGCAAGTGCGTGCCCTGCCGCATGGGTTCCGAAAAGATGACGGTGCTGATCCAGGATTTGCTCGCTCGCAAAGTGCGTCGCGAGCAGTTGCCGGTGATCGACGAACTGTCGCAGACCATGTATCTGACCTCGATCTGCGGTCT
>JAEUIF010000917.1 GCA_016795185.1 Planctomycetia bacterium
TGGCCGACCTGTCGTGCGCCATCGGCATCACCCCCAACGATCCGGTGCTTTACGAACTGCGCGCCATGCTCTATCGGGAAGTCACGGACATCGACCGCGCCACCGCGGACGAACGCAAGGCCGCGCAGCTGCGAGCCTAACCGCGAAACTGTAGCATAATGCTTGACTTGGTTCTGTTGCAGCAGACGACCTTCGCAGATACGATAGAATGTGGAGGTGAAAGCCCATGCAAGCAGCTGACATCCTTGAATTCGTCCGGCGCAAGCCATTCCGACCCTTCCGCATTACCTTGACCGATGGTCGCAGCTACGAGGTGCAGCACCCCGAATTCGCGATGGTCGGCCGAACTACGGTCGCCATCGGGCTGCGAACATCCAACGGCCCAGATTTGTTGTACGACCGATTGGTCACGGTCGATTTGCTCCACATCATGGAAGCCGAACTACTTGACGTTGCGTCGTCCAATACGTGAAGGGGGAGTCGAACCGCGACCGCCGCGCAGAAGGGTGAGTCATGGAATTTCGAGTCGAATTCAAGCCTGCCGAACCAGGCGAAATCTGGGCCTCCGTGGCTGGAATCCCGGCACTTCGAGAACGCGGAGCAACCCAGGAAGAAGCGCTTGCCCGATTGCTACCCACGCTCAAAGCTCACCTACAAGCCAGGATCACCTGCATTCAGGTTTTCCTGGAGGACGACGCGCCTCCCGAACCAATGCCGCCTGGGCTACCTTCCGACAAACTGCGCACGCTGGCGAAACGCTACCCGCCTCCTGCCAGCTGGTACGAGGAAGCCCCAGATGTCCTATAACCAATCACTGGAACTCCGCCCATGCCCCAGCCTGCCTGCGGTCGAATTGTCCTTGCCGAGGTAGCCGACCCGCAGGGGAAAAATCCCAAGGTCCGGCCTCTGGTGATTCTGACAGCGGACGCGGACATCCAGCAGGGCACCCCGGTCGTCGCCGCCGCGATCAGCACCAGCTTTGACCAACTCGACCCCGCCGTCTACGTTGCGTTGCCTTGGCATCCTGGAGGTTTGTCGCGCACCAAGCTGACTGCTCCCTGCGTTGCGGTTTGTAATTGGCTCGTCGAAATCTCTCCGGACTCCATCGTCCGCTACGGCGGTTGGGTGCCCAGCGTGCTGATGCGAGAACTCGTCGACAAGATCGCGCTGCTACCCTGACGCCGCTTCAGCTGCGAGCAAAACGCCAATAAATCTCGCCGCTGGCGGCTTCGCATCCCGCGCCCATTCAACCCTCAGCCTAAATTTCGTCCCAGAGTTTCTCTCTTCAGCCAGTCGCTGGATTTTTCCTTCCCCGCCGTTTGCGTGTCACTTCAAGTTGACCTAGTGTTGGATAGCCCCGTCCCGTCCGTGGAGCACAGGGAACGCGCTCCGAGGAAGATTCGCCGGATCAACGTGGTCCCAGTCCGAGGCGCGCTACCCCCTCTTGCCGCCTCGGGCGTATCGGAACGCGACGGTACTTACATGGCCATTCATCCAACCAATCGGGCCGAGCCCATTCCGGGCTACACGCTCATCGAGCCGCTCGGCACGGGCGGCTTCGGCGAGGTGTGGAAGGCGCAGGCGCCCGGCGGCATTCCCAAGGCCATCAAGTTCGTCAAGGGCAACCTCGCCCAAGACGAAGGCAAGATTCCGGCGGCCCAGGAACTGAAGTCGCTGAATCGGGTCAAGAACATCCATCACCCCTTCATCCTGGGGTTGGAGCGCGTCGATATCGTCGACGGCCAGCTCATCATCGTGATGGAACTGGCCGACCGCACGCTGTTCCACCGCCTGGAGGAATGCCAGGGGCAGGGGCTGGCGGGCGTCCCGCGCGCGGAATTACTGCGCTACATGGAAGAAACCGCCGAGGCGCTCGACCTGATGAACGTCGAGTGCCAGTTGCAGCATCTCGACATCAAGCCGCAGAACCTGTTCCTGGTCCACCAGCACGTCAAGGTGGCCGACTTCGGTCTGGTGAAAGACCTGGAAGGCATGACGGCCACCGTGACCAGCGGCATCACGCCGATTTACGCCGCGCCGGAGACCTTCGAGGGCAAGGTCAGCCGGTTCTCAGATCAGTACAGCCTGGCGATCGTCTACCAGGAGTTGCTGACGGGCCAGCGGCCGTTCAACGGCAAGAACGCGCGCATGCTGCTGATGCAGCACGTCAAGTCGCCGCCCGACCTGTCGGCCTTGCCGGAAGGTGACCGAGAAATCGTCGGGCGGGCACTGTCCAAGAAAGCGACCGACCGCTGGCCGACCTGTCTGGAATTCGTCGCTGCCCTGAAGCGCGTGCGCTCCGCGTCTCTGCCTGCGGTCGCCGACGTGCCCGCGCCCGCGCCGCACTTGCAGCAAACGAAACCGTACGCGCCCGGCATGCTCCAGCCGGCGGCATCCGCGCCGGCGGCACGCAAGTCCACGGTCGAGCCCGAACTGCGCGTGCCGCGCGCCACCTGGCAGGACGTCGATCTGGCCGCCGAGGAACGCCCGCGCCCGCCCTCGTCCGCGAAGAACACGCGGCCGAACCTGGGCTTCCACGACCGCACGCCGAGTCCGCCGCCCGAAGCGGAACAGGAACTACCCGCCCCGCCGGACGATCTGCCGCCGTGGCCCAAGAGTTCCGCCGATACCGTCGAGATGTCCGCGAAGTCCAAGGACCCGACGGTGCGCATCGAGAAGAAGGACAAAGAAAAGAAAGAGCAGGAATACAAGGAAAAGAAGGCGCGCGCGGTCAAGGATATGCCGTGCCCGCGCTGCGAAACCCTGCTGATCGACCCCGGCCCGATGGCCTGGTGCGGCAACTGCGGCTACCAGGCGGGCCTCCACGACGACGCCCGCGAAACGCAGGCACCGGAATGGCTACTGCCACCGTGGGCCTGGGTGGTGGTGGGCGGCATCGGCGTCATGGGCGTGCTAGTGGCTGTGGAACGTCTCCTGCCCGCGAGCATTCGACCGGAAGCCGTCAGCGGCGCGCTGTTGCTGGTGTTCGGGCTGGGTGCGATGCTCTTCGCTACCTGGGCTCTGGTCCAAGCTTGGCCCGGCAAGAAGCGCAAAAAGAAATCGAAGAAGACGCACATCCGCAAGCTGCCGCCACGACCGTGAGGGCGCGTGGGGCGAGCGGCGGGCGTGAGCCCGCTGTTGGAAGCGCCAGTT
>JAEUIF010000950.1 GCA_016795185.1 Planctomycetia bacterium
TTCGCCAATTGCCGACTGGCTCAAAACGACGAAAAGTTCCCTGGTTCGTCGTCCGTGGTGGAACCGCACGCGGGACACACGGCCGCCCAGCGGTTGGCTTGGGAAGAAAGCGGATACCCGGTGCCGCTGGCTGTACTCCGAACACAATGCTCGCGCTTCGTTGCCTCAGAATTGCAGACTGAACTGCTTGCCGGGGCCATCGAGGTGGAAGTTGCAATTCATCAGTAGGTCCAGACCTATCAGCACGTCGATGCTCGGCAATGCTGCCGGCAACTCCATCACGATCAGATTCGGTTCCACCAACTCCGGGGCGTTGGGATCGGCGAAATCCGTGATGCCGACGCTCACCTTGTACAGATCGACGCCAACCAGGCCCGCAGCGGTATGCGTGGTGCCCTGGCGATGAACGGGTATGACGAAGTGGCGTAGGATGCGTGAACTGACGGCGGAAATGTCGCTGCCGGTGTCGATGACTCCACTAGCGCGCAGCGGTGGCGGGATTGGTTGCCCGCCGAGATGCAGCGCTGTGGTGGTGCGGCCGTCCAGGCCAATCAGTACGTCCACGGCCAAGCCGTCGAGACGTGCGGTGAATGTCAATCGTGACATCGCCAGAGCACCGAAGGGCCGCGCAGCAGTGGCTCATGCTCCGCAACGCGATGGACCAGAAATGGCAATCGCGAAAATCGCTCGCTGCCGGCTGCTTCCGCCTCGGCTTCGCTGTCCCAGAAGCCGATGACCTGGTCGCCGTGGATCAGGACCCAGCGTCCCCGTTGCCCATCGGCGAGCAACCGTCCGACTTCGCGCCGGTAGGTGTTCCATTCGCGCACGAGTGGACTGTCGGGCTGTGCTACGGGCAACTGGCTGAAGTGGATGGTCCGCGTTTCGACGGGCGCTGCGGTTGACTCTGAATGCCGGCTACGCGCCTCGCGGTGCAACCGTTCGACCAGTGCCAGCCCAGTGGTCTCCGTATTCCGGTCCGGTGCTCGCGATTCGCGCGCTGTTTCTGCCTGGATCATCCTTGTCAGGTCGCTTGGTGCCTGGCTCATAGGTCGGCCTCCTGCCGCGAAGTATAGCCGAAGGCAACCGCAGTCGCAGCGCGGATACGGAAGTCATTTCTTGCCGAGCACCAGATCGACCACCCAGCAGCCGCGCACATGCTCGCCGGGCTGCCGGCAGTGATTCAGCATGTCCGCGTTGTCGCAGCCGGCGTCTTCGAGGGCGTCGGCGAGGATGGGCAGGCGGTCGAAGGCACGCTCGTCGTAGATGGCGGTGGCGAGCGACGAAACCGTCTCTGTCTGCCAGGATGGATCAGCTGAGATAGGGCGCAACGGGTTGCCGAGAATATCTCGAAGAAACGCTGAGTGTACTATCAATTCGGATTGAGTTGCCGCTTGTCGTTCGCTGGCGGTGGCCCCGCCGATCAGACCCAGCCCGGGAGTTGAGCGGGCTGCCATTGCTTTGCTGATGAAGGTGCTAGTCAATTCCGCGGCTGCAAATGGGCCGTTGTCAAGCATGTAGCGAATCGCCCGAACAGCTTCGCTCGGTTGAGCTGACGCGAATTCTCGAAAGAAGTCCAGCCGAAGGTCCGTTTCCACGCCTCCAAGATCGATCTTGCCCTCTGCTTTAAGTTCGGCCAATT
>JAEUIF010000965.1 GCA_016795185.1 Planctomycetia bacterium
AGCCATCGGCGTTGAAGGTCATGCTCCGCGCCCCGCCGATGGAGGCGCGAAAGGTCGGATCGTACTTGTGCAGGATGCTGGCGTCGAGATCGCGCGCCAGCTTGCCAGTCTCAACCTCCCAGTGCTTGACGACGCCGAGCAGGTCGCAGGACACCAGTTGCTTGCCGTCCGGGTGAAACGCCACGCCGTAGACGTGCCGGGCGTGTCCTGCGAACGCGCGCACCAGCTTGCCGTCCGCGATGCTCCACAGTTTCACGAGGTTGTCGTTGCCGCAGCTGGCCAGCGTTTTGCCGTCCGGACTGACGGCCAGGGCGCGCACCCAGCCGTCGTGAGCATTGATGTCGCGCAGCGGTGTCGGCGTCTCGGCGTCGGCCTGCCACCACAGGATGCGGTCGGCATAGTCGCCGCTAAACAGCGTGTTGCCCTGAAAAGCCAGCGCCCGAATCCAGCTCTTGTGCCCCGCCAGCGCGGCCTTCTGGCCGGTCTCGAGGTCCCAGCGCTGGATGGTGTTGTCCTGCGCGCCGGCGAAGATGAAGCGGCCGATCGGATCGAACCGGCAACCGAGCAGCGGACTGCCGTGCTTGAATTCCTGCACTTGTCGCGTCTGCAATGGGTCGGGTTTGCCATAGGGTGGAGCCGGTGGGCCGATCAAACTGGACGGTGCGTTCGTTTGCATCGCAGTTACCTCATGTGCGGCAATTCTCTTGAGGATTCCACAGTATGGCCCCGAATATCAAGCCGAGCACATAGCCGAACAGTCCGGCAAAAAGCAGGCTGAGACAACACGCCAAGAATAAGCCGGCAATCTCGACCGCAGGACGAGCCGGCCCCGCCATAACCTGAACGGCGAGCAAGTCGATATTCACCAGAAACGCGATAACGACGAAAATCCAAATGCCGGCTTTGCCTTTGCGTTGCATGTATGCCTTACGGCCTGATGCCTGTGATGGCGATGCGGGCATAGACGGGCTTGGATTCGGAATTGGATGTCGTTGTTCGGTCATTGGGCCAGAATTCTCATCGAACTCGTTTCTTTTCTTCGATCGCGGCGGCTCCCAAATGGAGAGCAGGACAACTGTGGCGATAATGGCAAAGTAGAACAACGGCCAACAGCAATTCGCAACTAACAGATCGAGGGGCGAAGGCCCAATATTCATGGTCAAGACTCAGACCGAACCACGCCACCCGTTTGCTCCCGTACCCACGCCAATCGCGCGTCATCCAGCGCGATCAGCGGTGGACTGGTGTAGTCCACCGATCCGGCATATCGGCCGCGCTGCCAGGTGGTCGCAAAGACCGCCCCGATGTCGCACCACACGTCCGGGTCGGCGGCGAGCAGCGGAATCGGAATCGCGGGCAGCGACTGTTGCAATGTCCACGCATACACCTGGCAGTCCGGGCGCTGATCCGCACGCGAAACCAGGGCATAGTAATCGCCAGGCGGCAGTTCTTGGGCGAGCGGCAAACGCTGGCCTTTGAGCAGTAAGTCCAATTCGACCAGATGAACCGGATGGCGCACGACCGCGTTACGCTTGGCGAGGTACTGCGAGCGGCCGGGTTCTTCCTTGTTCGCGGGTGACAGTAATTCGAGGACGGCAACCAGGGTGCGGTCGGGACGGTGCAGGATTTCAATGTGCCGTTCGGTGGTCTCTTCGTCCGTGGTTGGCGACACACTCGTCACAACGTGCCTTTCGGCAATGCGGGGTTCATAACTCTCTGGCAACAAACTAAACAGGTCGTCGGCCCAATAGGTCACGAAAGCTGCGTGAAAGTCAGGCCATAAACCCATCGTTTCGAGATACGGGTCCATCCCTGGGAACGGGCTGGGCATGAATTGCCTCGGACGGTACCCACTACGCCTCACGGGACCGAACTGCCTTCTTTGCGACGGTCCCGCAGGTATTCGCGGAGAGCCTCGTTGACCGCCGCTTCATCCTCGAAGGCTCCTGCCACGTCCTCCGCGAGTCGAACCACACGCAGCCTCTCGCGGTAACGCGAGGCGTACTTACCCCGCACCACGCCTCGCATGGTACGAAAGTCGTACTCCGGGCGCAGACTGTCGTCGCCTGGGTCAGGGGAAGCTGCCATCTTCGTAGTCCTTTCGCTCGCCACGGCTGGCGACGCGAGCACTGATGATCCGCACGGCATCTCCTCGGTCGGTGTGGGAGACAATCAGCAATCGACCGTCCGCGGAGTGTCCCATCGTGATGAAGCGATCCTCGTCGTCGGAATGGTCGGGATCGTAGCCCGTCAACGACATGGGGTCCGCGAAAATGGTCATCGCTTCCCCAAAGGTAACGCCGTGCTTGCGCTCGTTTGCTTCGGCCTTGTCGTCATCCCACTCGAACTCCATCGGGGCGACTCCCGGTAACGCTCAGACTCCATTGTACGCGTTCGACCTTGGCCGTGCGCGAGCCTCACGCCTTCAGCAGCACCTCATCGATCGCGCTGGCCTTCGGATCGGCCATCGGGATCGGTTGCTGGTTGAAGTAGTAATTTTTCTTGGGATTCAGCCCCAACGCTTTGAAATAGGTGTGGAACAGGTGCCCGCCGTGGACTTCGCGATCCGTGACGGCGGTGCCGTTGGCGTTGGTCTTGCCGACCACCGCGCCGCCCTGGATGCCGCAGCCGCCGACGGCGATCGACCAGGCTTTCGACCAGTGGTCGCGGCCGATGTTCTGGTTGATGCGCGGCGTCCGGCCGAACTCGGCCATCACGATCACCAGCGTGCTTTCCAGCATGCCGCGTTCGTCGAGGTCGGAGACCAGCCGGGCGAACGGCTTGTCGAAGTCGCCGAGTTGTTCGATGTGGAAATCGAAGTTCTCGTGGTGCGTGTCGTAGTTGGTGTGCGTCACCTGGACGAAGGTCACGCCCGCTTCAAGCAATCGGCGAGCCAGCAAGCAGTGGCGGCCAAAATCGTGCCGGCCGTAGCGGTCCAGGCTGCGCGGGTCTTCGTTGTTCACGTCGAACAGCCGGTGCTGCGCCATGATCTGCGCGGCCTGTTCGTAGGAGTGCGTGTAGCTTTCGGTCTCGGCGCTGCGCCGCTTCTGCATGAACTTGCTGTCGAGCTTTTGCCGCAGGTCGTTGCGCTGCTGATCGGCGGCGAGCGACAGGGCATCGGGCCGCAGCAGGTTGGCCGGCGGCTTGCCGTCGCCCAGCGTCAGCGAGGCGTACTTCGGGCCGAGGAAGGCCGCATCGCCCTGGTTGAAGCCGCCGCCGCCCGGCCGCACGTGAATGTAGCCTGGTAGCGTCTCCTCCCCGGTAGCCAGCAGCTTGCTCATGGCCGAACCGATGCGCGGATACTGCATGGCCGGCTCCTGGCGACGGCCGGTCTGCATGATGATCTCGCCCTTGCCGTGGTCGTCCTCGGCGGTGTTAATGCCGCGGATCAGGGCCAGTTTGTGCATCAGCTTGCCGGTGTGCGGCAGCAATTCGCAAATGTGCGTGCCCGGCACGGAGGTCGGCATGGCGCGGAACGGGCCGCCCGTATCGGTGCCCGGCTTGGGGTCCCAGGTTTCCAGCTGGCTGGAGCCGCCCGCCAGGAATACGACCAACACCCGCTTCTGGTCCTTGGACAGTTCCTTCGCCGTGGACGGCTGGATCATGCCGCCGAAGCCGAGCATGCCCAGGGTACCCACGGACATGCCGCGCAGGAAGCTGCGTCGGCTGATCTGGTGTTCCGGCGACTGGCAAGCGTAGGCGCAGTGCATGGCGAGACTCCCGTATTTTCCCCTCTCCCCCTGCGGGAGAGGGGTTG
>JAEUIF010001015.1 GCA_016795185.1 Planctomycetia bacterium
CCAGGTGGAGCCATCACATGGGGCGTAGTCGCATTATAAAGAGCGGATGTGAAGAGGGTCAAGGATGCCGCTGGACCGTCAGCCGCCGTGAACGCGATAGAGCACGGCGTCGATCCGCTGCCGGGAGCCGACCTCGCCCGGCGGGCGTTCGCGGTGCCAGTCGCGCGAATCGGGCACCAGGTCATCGAGAGCCGGCCAGGGGCGGAACGGGTTGCCGCCCAGGGCGGCGATCAACTTGTCGCTGTTCATCGCCACGTTGCCGGCGCGCGGCGGCATCGGGCCGGCGGCGTGGCGCGGGCAGCCGTGCAGCAGCGCCGGCGCGAAGCCGCCCACGCGGTTGACGATCTGCCCAATCTGGTACAGCGTCACCGGGCGCGGCCCGCCCAGGTGGTACAGGCCATGCTGCTCGCCCGCGAGAAACGCTGCAAAGACCGCGCTCAAGTCCTCGACGTAGGTGCAGGAACGCACCTCGTCGAAGTAAAGCGTGGCCGGCCGGTCCTTGCGAAAGCGCGACATGATCCAGTCGATAGCGCCCGCATGGTCACTGAAGCTCGGCCCCATCGGCAGCGAGATGCGCAGCACCGCAGCGCCCGGCGCGATGCGGGCGATCAACCCTTCCGCCTCGGCCATCGTCTTGCCGTAAACCGTCACGGGATCGACCGGATCGGTCTCGACATAACCGCCCGGCCGTTCACCGGAAAAGACCAGATCGCTCGACAGGTGGACCAGGCGCGCGCCGTGCTTCCGGGCCAGTTCCGCGACCGCCACCGCCGTGGTGATGTTCAGCGTGCGCGCCATCACCGGGTCTTTCTCGCAGGACTTGAGGGCGCAGTTGCCCACGCAGTTCAGCACCGCGCGGAAGCGGTAAACCTCGAACAGTTCCCGCAGACCGTCGAATTCTTCCGCGTTCAGGGAAATGATGCCCGGCCCGTTCATACCCAGGGTCTGCACGGGCCGGACGCCGAACACCTGGCCGGGATACCGCCGCTGAAAATAGTCCAGGGCATTGAAGCCAGCCACTCCGGTGATGCCGGTAATCAGCAACGGCAGCCGGTGCGAAATGTCGTAGGACGGAGCTGACCACATGGCCCGTGTTCGCTGACGGAGGACAAAAACGCTATTGTAGCGATTGCCGGGCGAAGCGGGTGCGCTGCTGGAGCAGCGCCGTGGCTTCGCGTTCTCTGGGGAATGCAAAGCAATGAACTGGTACGGTCTGTTGTTCGTCGCGATCGGCCTGTTTTCCGCGACCGCGGCCGCTTGCGATTGGGAATGGTTCATGACGCACTACAAGGCGCGGTTCTTCGTCTCGATCTTCGGGCGCACCGGGGCACGCATCTTCTACGTGCTGATCGGCCTGGGCTTCGTGGTCCTGGGCGTGCTCTTCATGCTCGGCATCATCGCCGACCGCCACTGAGCGACCCCGCTTCCGCGATTTCGCGTCGTTTTCACTGGCCCATCCGGGTAGCACGTACCTACAATGGACGGTTTACCTCGAAATCGCCCTGGAGACCTCCCTGGAGTGGTGTTGCGATGAGTGCCATGACGAACACGCCGTTGTGCGGAGCCGATATCCTGGTCCAGTGTCTGGTGAACCAGGGTGTCGAGGTCGTCTTCGCCTATCCAGGCGGGGCGAGCATGCCGTTGCACCAGTCGCTGACGCGCTTCGAGAATCGCATTCGCACCATCCTGCCGCGCCACGAGCAGGGCGGCGGTTTCGCGGCTTGCGGTTACGCGCGCGCCACCGGCAAGGTCGGCGTCTGCATGGCCACCAGCGGCCCCGGCGCGACTAACTTCGTCACCTGCCTGGCCGACGCCAAGATGGATTCCACCCCCATCGTCGCCATCACGGGCCAGGTCGGCACATCCGTGCTGGGCACCGACGCCTTCCAGGAAACGCCGATCATCGAGGTCTGCCGGGCCATCACCAAGCACCACTATCAGGTGATGCACACGGAAGACCTGCCGCGCATCATCAAGGAAGCCTTCCACGTCGCGCGCACTGGCCGCCCCGGCCCGGTGATTGTCGATGTGCCCAAGGACGTGCAGAACCGCACGATCCTGCCCGACTGGGATCCACCGATGAACCTGCCGGGTTACCGGCCGTTCCGCCGGGCCAACCGGGACCAGCTGGCCCAGGTGCTGGAGGAAATCCGCCGCAGCAAGAAGCCGATCATCTACGGCGGCGGTGGGTTGATCGCCGCCGAGGCCGCCGCGCAGCTGCGTATCTTCGCGGAGCGCACCGGCATTCCCGTGGCGCTGACGCTGCACGGCCTGGGCGCGTTCCCCAGCGAGCATTTCCTCTGCCTGCAAATGCTCGGCATGCACGGCACCGTCTACGCGAACTACGCCATCAACGACGCCGACTTGCTACTGGCCCTGGGCGTCCGCTTCGACGACCGCGTCACCGGCAAGGTGAGCGAGTTCGCCAAGCACGGCCGGATCGTGCATATCGACGTCGATCCGTCGGAGCTGAACAAGAACAAGGTGGCGCACCTGCCCATCGTCAGTGACGTGGGCCAGGCCATCGCCGACCTGAACCAGATGCTCGACGAGGAGCAGTATGCCGAGTTGACCCGCGGTGGGCGCTACGGCGACTGGGTCCGCCAGATCGAAAGCTGGCGCGAGACCGAGGCGCTGCGCTACCCGGAGCGCGACGACGCCATCCTGCCGCAGCATGCGATTCACCGGCTCTGGCAGATCGTCCGCGAACGGGGCATGCTCGACGAGACCATCGTCACCACCGGCGTGGGCCAGCATCAGATGTGGGCCGCGCAGTACTTCCGCTTCAACTCGCCGCGTCACTGGATCACCAGCGGCGGGCTGGGTTCGATGGGCTACGGCTTGCCGTCGGCCATCGGCGCGCAGGTGGCCTTCCCGAACCGCACCGTCATCGACATCGACGGCGACGGCAGCTTCCTGATGAACATCCAGGAACTGGCCTGCGCGCACACGGCGGACCTGCCGGTCAAGGTGCTGCTCCTGAACAACCAGCACCTGGGCATGGTGGTGCAGTGGGAAGACCGCTTCTACCAGAGCAACCGCGCCCATACCTACCTGGGCGCGGGCCACGACGAGGAGCCGTATCCGGACTTTGTGGCGCTGGCCAAGGGCTTCAAGTGCGGCGCGCGCTCTGTCAGCCGCAAGGAAGACCTCGACGAAGCCCTGGAAGAAATGCTCGACGCCAAGGGCCCCTACGTCCTCGATGTGCTGGTGCCCCACCAGGAGCACGTCTTGCCGATGATTCCCAGCGGCGCGACCGTGCGCGACATCATCAAGGCGTAAACTCTCTTCTGTTCGTAGTTCCGCCTTGAGGCGGCGAGGCGCTCGCCGCCCCAAGGCGTAACTACGAACGGAGCTTCAGCCCGGCCCGTCAGCCTGCCGCCTTCTTCTTCATCACCATCAGCACGATGCCGAGCAGCACCACGCCGATGGCCACACCGGCCCAGAGCGGGTCGTGCGTGACCTTGTGCCAGGCTTGCTTGCCCGCGTCGCCAATGGACGCGAACGCCTCGGTGATCCACTTCGCGAATGCCCCACCCGTGAACATGGTTGAGACTCCCCATAGGGGGTGACCTTCGAGCTTACGGATCGCTCCCGCGTAGGGTCCGCTGTGCGGACCACCAACCCTGAACAGGCTTTGATGGTCCGCAGTCGATGGTCCGCACAGCGGACCCTACAATTTCGGTGCGGCGGCGCTTACCAGCGCCACTGCCAATCCTTCATTTGCGGCAACAGTTCGTGCCGCGTCAGGTTGAATTGCAACGGGGTGACGGTGATGTAACTGTCCGCCAGCGCGCTGACGTCGGTATCGGGCAGCGGTTCGGGACAGTCGATGTCCGGCTTGCTCCAGAAATAAACCCGGCCGCGCGGATCGACGCGCCGGTCAAAGGTCTCGACGTAGGGCGCGACGTTCTGCGGTACCACGCGCACGCCCTTGATTGGCCCTTTGTCGAGACTGGGAATGTTCACGTTGAACAGCGTGCCCTTCGGGGGCCGCTGGGCGATGATCTGCGCGACGACCTCGCGGGCATAGGCCGCACCGCTGGGGAAATCGAGCGGCTTGGGCTTCGTGTACTCCATCGAGACGGCAATGCTGGTCCGGCCGAAGAACGCGCCCTCGATGGCCGCCGCCACGGTGCCGGAATAGAGCACGTTGATGCCCGCGTTCGAGCCGGCGTTCAGCCCGCTAACGAGCACGTCGGGCGGTTCGGGCAGCAGTTCCAGCAAGGCCAGCTTCACGCAGTCGGCCGGGCGGCCTTCCACGGCCCAGCCGACGAACTGTTGCTGCTCGTCGAGCACTTCCTGCACCAGCAAGGGGTTCAGCAGCGTGATCGAATGGCCGACGCCGCTCTGCTCGCTGGCGGGGGCGACCACCACGACTTCGCCCAGCTGCTGCAATTCCTTCCGCAGCGCCCGCAGCCCCGGCGCGTAGATGCCGTCGTCGTTGGTCAACAGAATGCGCACGCAGCCCTCCAGGCTTGAAGTCGGACTATCCGTCGGCCGGCGGCGCGGGCGCTGCCTCCGCCGGGTGCGGTTTGTCGATGTCGAAAGTAGCGAACGGTGCGAATATATCTTATGTTACAGGAGAGTCTGGTGCGGCCCTTTTTTCGAGGAGTCAGGCATGCATGCCCTGCCGCGCGTCGTGGTTCCGCTCCTGGCGGTGGTCGTCTGCGGCGCTGGAATGGCGTCGCCAGTCGCCGCGAATGGCCCCTTCCGGCCGCTGTCGCACATGCCGGGCCGACCCTTCTACCACTCCTACTACAACAGCTACTTCTTTCCGGGTTTCAGCTACGGCTCCCCCTTCTTCTCGCCGTACTCGTACTATCTGCCGCCCGGCTGGGGCATCGATTCCTACGGCTACCTGAAGGGCACCGCCGAGGTCATCGACGCGCAGGGCCGCTATTTGAAGAACGTCGAGGACGCCTACCTGCTGCGGGAAAAGGTGAAGGCGGCCCAGCTGGACAACCGGCGCAAGACTTACGAACAATGGCTCTGGGAACGCGGTAACGTGCCGACGCTGAACCAGGAGCGCGAGCGGGCGCAGCAGGAAGAAGTCCGCCGCAGCCAGACCAACCCGCCGCCCACCGAGGTCTGGTCGGGCTATTCGCTGAACGTGGTCCTGGCGCACGCCCAGGAATTGTTGGCGAAGGGGATCGAAGGCCCGGAGGTGCGGCTCGATCCCGAAGTGCTGCGGCAGATCAATGTGATTTCGAAGAAGAACCTGGAAGCTCCCGCGCTGCTGCGCGAGGCCGGCAAGGTCCACTGGCCCGCCGGCCTGGAGAACCTGACGCCCGCGGCACAGGCCCGCGAACTGCGAACGCAGGTCGATGCCGTGCTCGTCGAGGGCAAGCGCCAGGCCCTGCTGGGCAAGGTGGATGCCGGCCTGCTGCGCGAACTGGACCGCTGTCTCGACCGGCTGAAGCAGTTGCTGGCCGCGAAGGTCGAGGAGTATTCGTTCAACGACTACGTCGAGGCCAAGCGGGTGCTGCGGCAACTGGACGATGCCGCCGCCGTGCTGCGCGAGGCCGACGCCGCGGACTACCTCAACGGCCGCTATGCCGCGCGCGGGGCGACGGTCAAGGAGTTGCTCGACTACATGACCCGCACCGGCATCCGTTTCGCGCCGTCGGCCAGCGGCCAGGAAGCCGCCTACAACGCGCTGCACCAGGCCCTGGTGCAGTACGACCGGCAAGCCAGCGCGAAAGTCGCCGACAAATAAGCAGCATGGCGGCAGTGGGCTTGCGAGACAGCGGACAGGTTTCTACAATTCAAACCATCGACGGCGGCGTAGCTCAGCCTGGTTAGAGCAGCGGCTTCATAAGCCGCGTGTCACTGGTTCAAATCCAGTCGCCGCTACTGACAACCCTCGGCAGCACCGAGGGTTGTGCCGTTTCGGGAGGCACTGCCCGTGGCCGGTCCCGTGCTGCATCGCGTGCTGACGACCGAAAAGGTGCCCTTCACCTATCGCGTGGCGGGCCTCGGCTCGCGTTTCCTGGCCTACCTGATCGACGCCAGTTTGCTGCTGCTGATGTTCATTGCCGGGGCCATGCTGCTGTCGCCGCTGGATGCGTTGCAGCCCGGCATCGGGCAGGCG
>JAEUIF010001062.1 GCA_016795185.1 Planctomycetia bacterium
GCTCAATGGCACGAAGCTGATTTCCCGCGGCGGTCAGCGCGGCGCGGCAGCGGACCAGGACCGCGTGTCGTTGCCCGTCCAGTCGGGCAAGAACGAGTTGCTCATCAAGGTCTGCAATACCAACGGCGACTGGGGCGTCTACGTGATGCCCGCCTGGCCGCCAGTCCTGGAAACCGCCTTCGGCGCCAGCTTGCGCCGCGACTTCCCCTCGCCGAACCCCAACAAGTAGCACTCTCCGCATTCGTTCAGCACTTCCGTTTTCCTGCCAATCTGGCCGCGCGGCGCCCGTTGTGCCATTGGGCGACTTGCGGTCCTGGCGAGCGGCGGGCGTCAGCCCGCTGTTTGCTCGCACGAACAGCGGGCTGACGTCCGCCGCTCGCCAGGATAAGGACCGACCATATAGTGATGGAGAGCTTACATTCCGGTGACAACCATGAGCGAATCCAGCGGCGAGTTCGCCTACATCGACTGGCTGCGGCGGCAAACTCCGGCCGACGCGCGCATCATTCTCGGCCCCGGCGACGATACCGCCGTGGTCCGCTTCACGCCGGGCGCGGATGTCCTCGTGACTACCGACATGCTGCTCGACGGCAGCTGCTTCATCCTGGCTGAAGCCGGACCGCGCCGCGTTGGCCGTAAGGCGATGGCGGTCAATCTGAGCGACATCGCCGCCATGGCCGGTCGCCCCGTGGCGGCAGTGGTCAGCGTCGGTTTGCCCCGCGACGGCGGCCGGGCATTGGCGGAAGAGCTGTATCGCGGGCTGCGCGAAGTCGCCGACGAGTTTCAGACCGCGCTGGCGGGCGGCGATACCAACAGCTGGGACGGCCCACTGACGATTGCCGTGACCATGCTTGGCGAAGCCACCGCGCGCGGCCCGGTGCGCCGCAGCGGCGCGCGGCCCGGCGACTGGCTGCTCGTCACCGGCCCGCTGGGCGGCAGCATTCGCGGCAAGCACTTGAACTTCACGCCGCGCGTTCGCGAGGCACTACAACTGCACGAGCGCGCCGACTTGCACGCGCTGATCGACATCAGCGACGGCCTGGCCGCCGACCTGGCGCACATCTGCGAGGAAAGCCGGTGCGGCGCGGTGCTGCGAGCCGAGTCGATTCCCCTCAGCGACGACGCCCGTCGGATGAACGATGCGCTGTCGCCGCTGGAGCACGCGCTGGGCGACGGCGAGGATTTCGAGCTGATCGCGGCCATGCCGCCCACCGACGCCCATCGCCTGCTGACGGCGCAGCCGATTCCGGGGCTAACGCTGTTTCACATCGGCGCGTGCGTGGAACAAGGGATGTGGCTGGAACGCGACGGCCGCCGCGAAGTGCTGCCGCCGCGCGGCTATGTGCATGGCTTCGAGTGACTGGCGAGCGGCGGCGTCAGCTCGCTGTTTGAACGAAAGAACAGCGGGCTGACGCCCGCCCGCTCGCCTGCCTATTCCCCCGCGATGCAGAACAGGTGTTTCTCGCCGCGCAAGAAGAGTTGCTTGCCGACGATGGCCGGCGAGGCGTCGATGCCTTCACCCAGCGAGTGGTTGGCCAGCACTTCGACCTTGTCGCCCGCCTTGATGACCAGGACCGTGCCGTCGCGCCCGCAGAGGTAAATGCGGTCGCGGGCCGCGGCGGGAGAAGCGTAGAGGCTGGTCAGCCCGGGTAGCCGTTCGCGGTCGTAGATCACCTTGCCCGTCTTCGCGTCGAGGCAGGTCAGGAGCTGGGTGTTGCCCTGCGTGAAGTAGAGCCGGCCGCCGAGCAACAGCGGCGAAGGGACATAGGGCGTCCCCCGGTCATGCCGCCAGGCCGGCTTCTCCGTCACGTCGCCCGTCGAGTCGAGAGGAATGGCGCGGGCCGCGCTGCCCCGGTAGCCGCTCATACAGATGGCCAGCCCGTCGCTGACCACGGGCGACGGAATGGCATTGACCGTTTGCCCGCCGCATTCCCAGAGCACCTTGCCGGTCGCCACGTCGTAGCCGCGCACCCGCTTCGTGCCGTTGACCACGACCTGCGCTTTGCCCGCGTGTTCGACGACCAGCGGCGTGGCCCACGACGAGACCTCGTCGCGGTCCACCTTCCAGCGCACGACGCCTGTGCGCGTATCCAGAGCGACGATGAAGGAATGTCCCTCGTGGTCCCAGTTGACCAGCAGCGTATCGCGGTGCAGCGCCGGCGCGCAGCCCTCGCCCCAGCCGTAACGGGTTTCCATGCGGCCGAGGTCGCGCTGCCAGTGCAACTTGCCGGCAAAGTCATAGCAATAAACGCCGCGCGAGCCGAACAGCACGTACAGGAACTTGCCGTCCGTGATCGGCGAAAACGCCGCGTAACTGTGCGTCTCGTGGTGCCCTTCGTGAGGCACCTTTTCGGCGGTGGTCTGCTGCCAGCGCACCTTGCCGGTCTGGCGGTCGAGACACAGCACCACGAACTGGAAGTAGTTGGTGGGGGCCTTGGTCTTCTTGTCGCCGACGAACTTCGGGTCGGGCGCGGGAATGTCTTTGGCCTCGGCTTGGCGGCCAGTGTCGATGGCCGACAGCACGAAGACATTGTCACCCCAGATGATCGGAGTAGAACTACCCCGGCCCGGCAGCGCGGTCTTCCATTTCAGGTTTGTTTTTGCATCCCACTTCACGGGCGGATCGCCGTTGGGAGCAACGCCGGTCGCCTGTGGACCGCGCCACTGGTGCCAGTTGTCGAGGCGGGATTTTTCGAGTTCGTCAGCGCGCAGTGACGCGGGACACACCACGAGGAGAAAGGCGCAGATAGCGCGAAACTTCATGAGCGTGGCTCCAAATTATGTGCCGCGCAACCTGGCGACGAACGCGGCGTGTTCGGGCGTGGCCAGCCCCTGGTGCAAGACCGCGCGCAATCGCGGGCCGTCACCTCGCTCCAGGGCCGCGGGATCGAGCCAGAGGCCGGGAAAGACTTCCGAACGCAGGATACCGTCCGCGCCGACGGGCAAATCTTCAAAGCGGCCCTGGCGCGACACAAACCAGTAGACGCGGAACGACTGCAATTGCACGACGAGGTATTCCTTGACGCCCTCCCGCTCGTATTCGCGCCGCTTGGCGTGCAGGTCGATACTGGCCGAACTCGCGGCGATCTCGGCCGTCAATTCGGGCGCGCCGACGATGTAGCCGTCCTCTTCCCGCGTCTGCCCGTGTCCCGGTGCGACGATCAGCAGGCTGCCGTCCGGTTGTGGTTCGTTCTCGTCGCTAATAATCGCGGTGGCGTTGTCGTAAGCTTCGACACCCGGCGTAGCGAATTCGTACTCCTTGAGCCAGTAGATCACTGTTCCGTGGTTCCGGCCGTGGGAACGTTTCAGTGGCGAGGGCACGTGGACGATTCCTCCGACTAGCTCCGCGCGGAATCCCTTTGGCATGGCTTCATAGCGGGCGTGGAACGACTTCTGATCGAGACGATCACCGTTCTCCAGCGGCAGGAGCAAAGGCTCAATGGGGCCATGCCGGGCGGGCGGTGAATGGCTAAAGCTGGCCATGCGCTATTTCCTGTTCGCCTGGGGACCAATCGCATTCTATCACAGCCCGAACCAGCGCGGTCGCTCCTCGGCAGGCTTCGCCACTGCGGTGCCGCGCGGCGTCAGGGCGGCGCGGCTCATGATCTCGACGACAAGTTTGCGGATATGGAAGTCGTTCGCCGCGAACGCGCGTCGCAGTTCGGTCGGCGTCTGGCTGCCGTAGGCTTTCACGGATTGCTGCACCAGATGGTGGAACAGCTGTTCCGCGAAGGCTTCCTGCACTTCTTCGCTTTTCGCCAGGAACGCGGCCAGGTCGCGAGCGCCGTCGAATTGGACCGTGTCACCAGCGCGCGTCTGATAGCTGCCGGCGGCATCGACCTTCTTGGCGTTGTCCTGTTCGCGGAAGCGACCGACGGCGTCAAAATGTTCCAGCGTGAAGCCGAGCGAATTAATCATGCCGTGGCAGGCCATGCAGGAGTTTTCCTTGGTTTGCAAGACCACGCGCTCGCGCGTCGTCAGCGTCGGGTGCAGGTCGGCAGGCAGCGGGGTGAAGGCTTCCGGCGGCGGACGCAATGACCGGCCCAGCAACCCGCGCGACACGAACACGCCGCGATGGATCGGCGAGGTCTCGCCGGTGTATGCAAAAGCCGCCATCAGGTACGGGTGCGTCAGCACGCCGACGCGCTGCTCGGGGTTCAACTTCACCTTCTGGAAGCCCGCATCGGCGGGCAGGTCCACACCATAAAACTTCGCCAGTGGGCCGTTGAGGTGCAACTGGTCGGCCAGCAGCAATTGCCGGAAATCGGACGCTTCGCTCCAGACGACTTCGTCAAGAAACAGTTCGAGCGAGGCCCGCAGGTCGGAAATGACCTTCGGCTCGAACCCGGGATAGCGCTTCATGTCCTTGGCGACGTCCGGCGCGTGCTCGATGTGCAGCCAGGTGAGCAGGAATTCGCGGAGCTTGGCCTTGAAGCGCGGGTCGGCCTGCATGCGTTCCGCGTGCTTGGCAACCTGCTCGCGCGTGGTCAGTTGTCCGCTGGCGGCGGCCGTGAGCAGTTCCGCATCGGGCAGCGAATTCCAGAGACCGAACGAGAGGCGGGCGGCGACTTCGTAGCCGTCCGGGTTGCCGCCCACTTCGCGGTAGAGGAAGCGCGGCGACTTCAGGACGAGCAGCACCACCCGCTTGGCGGCACTCTCCAGGTCCGGCGTCGCCTGGAACTGCCGCTGGATATAGAGTTGTTTCTGTTCCTCGCTGAGCGGTCGGCGGAAGGCACGCTCGGCGAAGCGCTGACAGAAGTCGCGGACTTTCGCCTCGCGATCCGGCGCGCCGTCGCGGGTGCCGGCCAGCTCGTTCAGCCGTGCCGTCACGTAAGCGGCGGTTTCCAGCGCCGCGTCCGTGGTCGCCTGGTCCCATTCGCGCGAAACCGTGGTGCCCCGTTCCCAGCCATAGCTGCGGTCGTCCGGCGGGAACGGCGTCTCGACGGCGAAGGACTGTATCGCCGTCCCCTGGATCAGCGCACGAGCGGGAACCGTATCCGCGGCCCGATGCGGCGCTTTCCATTCGAGCGCGATCGAGGACTTGACTGGCGGCGGCTTGGTCTTGTTCGTCTTCGAGTCGTCCACACCCTGCTTTGCTTTGGAATACTCCAGCCGCAACGGATAAGCGCGGCCCGCCACCAGGAAGATCGAGCCGCGATAGACCGTGTCGTTGCCGGACTTCACCCAGGCGTCGATCAGCGGTTTGGTCAGGTCGTTGATCCAGAGGCGGTTTGCATGTTCGGTACGGACGATGAACTCGTACTGGCCGGTCTCCGGGGCGATGACGGAACCCGTCCAGCGGATCGAAAACTCGTGCGGCTCCGTCTTGTCGGGGACCGCAGCCTCGGTGCCGAAGTCGAAATGCACCTCCGGGTCGACGCGCTGGAGGACGCGGTCCTCGTTGCGAAAGCGGCGATTCTTGAAATACTCAGCCTTGAGTCCAGCCTGTTCGGACACGCGCGGCGCGGCACGGAAGCTGCCGACGAGGTCGGCCACCGCGTTGCGATACTGCCGCACCGTCAGCCGGGCCAGTTCGATGCGCGGCGGCTTGTTGCGCTCGCGCGCTGCGGCCGAGTAAAACGCCTCGTGGATGTACGCCGCGACCCGTCCGGCTTCCGCCATCGTCAAGCTGCCCGGTTTGTCTTCAGGCATGGTCTTTTGAATGACGCGCGTCAGGCTGGCAATGCCGTGATCGCCCGCCAGCTGGCCGGGGGCCTCTTTGGAGCCCTCGCCATTGGCGCCGTGGCAGGAAGCGCACTGCTTGCGATAAATAGCCTCGCCGCTCGGCGGTTCGGCGGCGAAAGCAGCACTAGCCGACAGCGCGAGCACCGTCAGCGCGAAACGAACCCCAGGCATCATGGGTGCGGTCATGGAGTGTCACCATTCCAGGCAGGAACTACGAGGCAAGCACCGACGGAGAGATATGCTCAGTCTAAAGGGCGCGGACAACTCGATCAAGGGGGTGTAGCT
>JAEUIF010001069.1 GCA_016795185.1 Planctomycetia bacterium
CAGTTCTAAACGGTGAAGAACCTGGGAATCCCAGGTCGCGGCGGTGGCCCGATTGCTATAATTGACCTTCCCGTCCTGGCTTCGACGAGGTCTTGCCATGCAAGCGGCCGTGCCCCCACCCGAGACTCCGCTCGACGACCCCAGCCTGTACTTTAATCGCGAACTGAGCTGGCTGCAATTCAACCGGCGCGTCCTGGAGGAAGCCCAGGACGCCAGCGTGCCGCCGCTGGAACGCCTGAAGTTCCTCGCCATCTTCAGCTCGAACCTGGACGAGTTCTTCATGGTACGGGTGGGCGGCTTGCAGCAGAAGGTGCAGGCCGGCATCGAGCGCGGCTCGGGCGCCGACCGCATGCCGCCGCGCGTGCAACTCGAACGCATCAGCCTGACCGTCCGCCAGTGCGTGGATGAGCAGTGCCGTTGCCTGAAGGATGAAGTCCTGCCGCAACTGGAGCAGGAAGGCATCGTGCTGCGTGGGCTGAAAGACCTGACCGAAGCCGACCACCGGCACCTGCGCGAAGTCTTTCGCCGCGAAATCTTCCCGGTGCTGACGCCGCTGGCCATCGACCCCGGTCATCCGTTCCCGCACCTGCTCAACAAGTCGCTTAACCTGGCCGTGCTGCTCGAACGGCCGCGCGACAACGAGAAGGTCTACGCGCTGGTCCAGGTGCCTGCCGTGCTGCCGCGCTTCGTGGCCTTGCCCGCCGAGAAGGGCCATGTTTTCACGGCGCTGGAAACCGTCATCCGCTTGCACCTGCCGGAACTGTTTCCCGGCATGAAGATCGAACACGATACCGTCTTCCGCGTCACCCGCGACAGCGAGTACGAGATCGACGACGACGAAGTCGAAGACCTGCTCAAGACGATCGAGGAAGAAATCCGCAAGCGCAGGCGCGGGGCGGCCGTGCGGCTCGAAATCGAGCACGGGGCGCTGGCCGACCTGGAGCAATTCCTGATCAACGCCCTGGACCTGTACGATTCGGATGTCTACCGGATTCCCGGCATCCTCGACCTGACGGGCCTGTTTCAAATCCACGGGCTGCCCGGCTATCCGCAGCTGCGCGACCCGCAGTTCGTGCCGCAACTGGTACAGGATTTCGTCCTGGCCAACGACGTCTGGAGCGCCATCCGCACCCGCGACATCCTGGTGCATCATCCCTACGAATCGTTCAGCCATGTGCTCGACTTCATCGAGGCGGCGGCGAGCGATGACCGGGTACTCGCCATCAAGCAGACCCTGTACCGCACCAGCAGCGACTCGCCCATTGTCCGCGCCTTGCAGCGCGCCGCCGACAACGGCAAGCAGGTGACGGCGGTCATCGAACTCAAGGCCCGGCTGGACGAGGAACGCAACATCCTCTGGGCGCGCGAGCTGGAAAAGGCGGGCGTTCACGTCGTCTTCGGCTTTGTCGGCCTGAAGACGCACTGCAAGGTGGCGCTGGTGGTGCGCCGCGAGGAGGACGGCATCCGCCGCTACGTCCACCTGGCGTCGGGCAACTACAACCCGACGACGGCCCGCGTTTACACCGACCTCGGCTTCTTCACCTGCAATCCGGATTTCGCCGACGACGCCTCGGCCCTGTTCAACTACCTGACCGGCTACGGCGAGATTCCCCAGTGGCGCAAGCTGGTGGTTGCGCCGCACCGCTTGCAGAGCTTCATGATCGAACGCATCGAGCAGGAGATCGCCCATCAGCAAGCAGGGCGCGGCGGGCGGATGATCGGGAAGATGAACGGCCTGCTCGAACCGGCGATCGTGCAGGCGCTCTACCGCGCCAGCCAGGCGGGCGTGCGCATCGACCTCAATGTCCGCGGCATCTGCGCGCTGCGGCCGGGCATTCCGGGCATCAGCGACAATATCCGCGTCGTGTCCATCGTGGACCGCTTCCTGGAGCACAGCCGAATTTTCTATTTCGGCAACGCCGGCGAACCGCAAATCTACATCGGTTCGGCCGACTGGATGGACCGCAACCTGAGCCGGCGCGTGGAGGTGGTCTTCCCCATCGAGCAGCCCGAGTTGAAGAATCGCCTGATCGGCGAAATTCTGGCGACGACGATGGCGGACAACGTGAAGGCGCGGGAGCTGTTGCCCGAAGGCAGCTACCGGCGCGTCGAAGCCGGCCAGCCGCGCGTGCGCAGCCAGGAACGCTTCCTCGAACAGGCCTTGGGCGTGGCCCAGCGCAACCTGAACGGGGTGCCGGCGGTCGATACCGAGGCGCTGCTCGCGCCCAAGCGCCGCCAGCACAAGAGCCAGGCGAAGTAAGAAAGCCGCTGGCGGCTTTGCATCCACGAGGGCGGCCAGACAATACTCGTAGGGTCCGCTGTGCGGACCGGGAACCACGGAACGAACCCGGGTTCCTGGTCCGCACAGCGGACCCTACGGGATTGACTGGTGCCTAGAGCAATATCAAGGGACTGGTTGCTCAACAGTTGGTCTTTTTGGGTGCCATGCCCACGGCCTTGCGTGGGCATGGGAAGCCGGTGTGTTCTCCATGCCCACGCAAAGCCGTGGGCATGGCACCCAAGCCTCTGATCAAGCAAGATGTCTCTTGCAATTGCACTAGCCGCCAGCGGCGGGGACGACCGCAGCGATTACCAGCTGCCCATGTCGCCCGGCTTGGCTTCCTTGGCCGGCTCCTGGATGGGCTCGGCGGCCGGTTTGCCGTTGGCCGGCATGCTGACGCCGGGGGCCATGTGGTGCCAGGCGCAGCACGGCAGGCAGTGGTGGCCGGGGATATCGCAGTCGCAGACGCCGGCGACGTGCTTGTGACAGCCGACCGACCCGAGCAAGCACAGGGCCGCCAGGCAAGCGAATAGACGACGCATGGTCTCCATACCTTTCTGGGCTACTCCCGCCCGCGGACTGTTGGCCGGGGCCATTGCGCCCTTGTCGATTGCAGGAATTCTGTCCGAATGCACGGTCCTACGCTGAATGAATCGTCCACGGGATACAGCAATCTTGACGACTTTTTGGTAAGGTGAGGCGGAAACCGACAACGGCGTCCGCTAGTGCGGCTGCACGTACCACACGCGGCACGGCGACTGCACAAGTTATGGGCGGTGCGAAAAGGGGGCGGGATTCCCACGCTCGTCTTCTACGCTTGATGGATGATGTACCGCGCTCTGGGATGAATCGCGACGCCGTTTCTTTCTGGCTCCGGCTGGCAGGGAAGGCCGATGACCGAACCTGAATTGCCCGATCTTGAAGCACTCTGGGCCGCCGATCATGGGCTGCCTGCGGCTGGGGCTGAACGCGAGGCGATGTGGCAAGTCAGCACCGATCCGGTTCGGATGCTGGATATGCTGGAGCCTGCGTTCGCCGACGACAAAATCAGTGATCGGAAGATCCGTCTTTACGTTTGCGCCTGCTGCCGGAGGGTGTGGCATCAGCTCTCGGCCGAGACGCGGCGAAACCACGTCGAA
>JAEUIF010001082.1 GCA_016795185.1 Planctomycetia bacterium
ATCTCCGATGGTTCGCGACGCTTCGCGGAAGCGTTGAGCGACTCAACGCTTCCGCGAAGCGTCGCGAACCGAGTATCGCGGTCAAACTTCACACCAGCTTCATTCAGCGCTTTTTGTGGTCCCCTACATTGGGGGCATTGGGATTCGTGTCCGGGCCAAAGTAACGCAGCGTCACCAGCGGCTCGCTGCCTGTGTTCTTGAAGGTGACGCCGTCGCGAGCCGCGTCGAAGGAGACGAAGTACTCGTCCTCGGTCAGTTCACCATAGCGGATCATGGCCGGGGTTTGCAGCGGGTGTTTGCCGATGCTGCCCATGCCCTGGACCGCGATCAGACCGTAAGCGCCGTTGTCCTTGATGGTCACGCTGGCGCCGGGGTTGAGCGTCAGTTCCTTGGCGGTGAAGAGTTCCTCGCCCGCGACCCTGCCGTAAACGATCCAGCGGTCCACGTAGTTGTCGCTGGCGGACGCGGTGATCGGCTCCAGGTAGTGATGGTCCTTGAAGTTCGGATCGACGTTGCCTTCCCAGTCGAGCTGGTTGACCAGGTAATCCAGGTCCTGGTGGCGATCCGGGGGCACGTCCTTGACCAGCAGGCTCCAGGGCACCGCGCGGCCCTCAACCATCGACTGATACATGCCGAAGACGTCGGAACCCCACTGCGGCTCGTAAGTCACCAGCGAACCCGGAGCGTGCAGGACGCAGGGCGGCACCAGCCAGCCGGTGCCGGGTTGCAGGCGGTAGGCCTTGCTGTAGTTCAGGATGCCGTTGTCGCCCTCGTTCCAGCGCTCCAGGCAGCGGCGAATATCGGCCTTGGTGGTGCCCGGTTCCAGCCCGAAGAACGTATAGGGGAAGTTGTTACCGATGGCGTTCAGCTGAGGTGGAAAATAATAGGACTCCGGTTTACCCTGTTGCTTAACCAAGGCGGCCTGAGCATTGCTTTGATGCATGTGGTGGGGGATCGGCCCCATGTTGTCGAAGAATTTGCTGTACACCGGCCAGCGCTTGTACTTGCTCCACAACGGAGCGCCGATCAGCCGCGTGCCTTCGATGTCAATGGCGTCCTTGAGCGTGAAGGTGCGGCGATTCTGCACCACGACGTAGCTCAAACCCTCGTCCGGCGGTGCCCCTTCGTTGGCGGCGGCCGTGGTCGAGGAGAACCAGCGTTCGTCGATACCGCCACGATGCGCCCCCAGGGCATAAATGTCTTGCGGGGCCAGTTTCAGGCGACGGCCGGGCGTCAGGAACGAACGCGGCACCCAGGTCGGCGCGACGCGCAGGATGCCTTCCCCCGCCTCCAGCGCCTGTTTGACCTGGCTTGCGGAGGCCGTCGAGGCAGTGGAGGCCTTTTTGGGGGCGGCTTCGGACTTCTTGGGGGGGGCGACGGTCTTTTTCTTCGCCATGTGGACCAAATCTCCCGTGATTGCCGACGTATGAATTGCAGGGGGCCAAAGACCGCTCGCCGCCGCGAACCCGCAGCGCTACTGGTCTGACAACTTTCGCCGAAACTGTGGCGTGCCTTATAGCCGGGCGAAGAGAGGCAAGCAAGGAGAATTTACGGGCCGCGGCCAGCCACGCAAAGATGGCGAACGTAACAAAACAGGAAAGCGAACCAAGGGAGGGGGACGGCTGTCCGTCCGCTGAATCCCCGAGGGAAAGGATGGAAGGGGCCATGGGAACTCAAGTGCAAATCGAACGGCGCGACACCGCTCACCCGCTGGCGGGACGCAAGACGGCAGTCAACCGCCGACTGATCGTCGGCCACGAGGACAGCGGCTTCATCGCGCGCGTCTGCCATCAGTTCGAGCAGCTGGGCTGGGACGTTTACCCGGCCTCCTCGCCGGATATGGTCCGCAAGTTGGCCGGGGAATTGCCCGCCAGCGTCGTCATTCTGCCGACGCAGTTTCAGGAAGAGAGCGGCTGGCTGACGTGCGCCAAGCTGGTCCACGAGCACCCAGGGCACCGGGTCATCTTGGTGGGCGACTACTGCACGCCGGACCTTCAACGCTATACCAGCTTTGTCGGCGGTTCGGCCCTGCTGGGGCTGGGCAACAGCATGCGCTCGCTGGTGGATGAGGTCCATCAGGCGGTACAGCTGCCGATTCTGAATTGATGAAGAATCCACCGCTTGCGGTTTAGCACGCCACAGCGTGCTAAACCGCAAGCGGTCGGCATCATTACCCCACCTCGAACTGGCATTCCACTTCCACGGGGATGTTCGACGGCAGCGAACCCATACCCACGGCGCTGCGCGTGCCGACGCCCGCATCCTCGCCGAACACATCGGCCATCAATTCCGAAAAGCCGTTGATGACCTGGGGTTGCTCCTTGAAGTCGGGAGTGCCGTTCACCATGCCCAGCGTCTTGACCAGCCGCTTGACCTTGTCCAGCGAGCCGAGCGTCGCCTTGACGGTGCTGAGGACGTTCAGGCCAACGGCGCGGGCCGCTGCCTTGCCTTGTTCCACCGTCAGATCGGAACCGACCTTGCCCGCCGTCTTGACGCCGTCGATCGCCGCCGGGCCGTGCCCCGAAACATACAGCATGTTGCCGACCAGCACGGCAGTCTTGTACTTGGCGACCGGCTTGGGGGCCGGCGGCAGGGTGAGGTGCAGTTCCTGGATGCGAGCTTCCGGTTTCGAGGCCATCGACGGCTCCTTTGGAGGCTGGGTGCGGGCGAAGGGATCGGGACATGCAGGTAGTTATCCCGTTTGCCCGCCGCCGGTCAAGGAGCCAGTCGAAAAAAACACCCACGGGTTTGAGCCCGTGGGTGTTTTGAATTTCAGTGAAGCCTGGCGGGGCGATCAGCGCCGGCGGTTGCGGTCACGGCGGAAGCGGTCGTTGAAGCGGTTGCGGTCGCGCGCGCGTTGCAGCTGTTCGCGTTGGCGTTCGATGGCCTGCTGATACTGCTGTTTGGCCTGGGCGGTGGCCTTGGCGAGCGCTTGCTGGTACTTCTCGATGGCCGCCTTCGCCTCTTCTTCGTCCTCCCGGATTTCCTCGGCCAGCTTGGGGGCGTAGTCCTGCGCCCAGGCGTCGTGTTCCGCCTTGCTGACCCGCTTGTCCGTGTCCGTATCGGCCTTGCGGTAGTCGGCGGCGCGCGATCCGATACCGAGCGCCTTGGTGATCTCGCTCAGGTCGAGGTAATCGTCGTTATTCAGGTCGTGCTGCTTGAACCAGGTTTCCAGGTTGGACAGGATCTGCTTGGTCAATTCCTGTTCATCCCGGGCGGACTTCTTGTCATCTTTTTTGGCAGCGGTGGTGGTCTTTTTATTTTCTTTCTTGGCGGCTGTTTGCGCGTCGGCCGAGGCCGCGAGCAGCGCTGCGGTGCAGAAACAGACCAAACCGAACAGCCAGCGTTGTAGGGACACGGCTAAACTCCTTTGCAGGAACCAACTCGCTCCAGGAGTTCTAGTGGGCCAACACCTTTGAGACGTTACAAGAAAAGGTAAGGTTTCCCGAAAATTAGGCAACCACCTTCAGGGATTGGGCAGGGACTCTGCGCGGTCCCCTGAAC
>JAEUIF010001132.1 GCA_016795185.1 Planctomycetia bacterium
CGATCTCGCCGGGGTTGCGCGGCACGTCCAGCACCTGAGTTGTCACCGGCAGTGCCCGAATGCGCGCCGCGCCGGCAAAGTGCGTGGGTTCATTGCCGGGCTTGCCGTCCACCAACATAATGCACGGCTCCTTCGGATTCGGGGTCAGCACCGGACGTCGCCCGCGCGGGCGCGGCTCACCGGGCTGTCGGGGCGCCATGGGCGAGTTGACCGTGGTGGCTTCGGCCAGGGAAGCCACCCGGCAAAAGCGGTCGAGCGCTTCCCAGAACGGCACTTCCTTGAATTCGAGGGACACCTTGCGTTCGGCCAGCTTGGAGACATCGCCGCCGAGCTTGACCGGCTGGCCGCTCAACTTGGCCAGCTCGGCGACCGCTTCGGGCAAGGGCACGTCCTGAAGTTGCAGGCTGACCTTGGTCGGCGCGAGCAGCCGGGCGCTTTCCTGCCGCTTCTCAATGCGAGCAACCAGTTCCTCGGCGCGGCGGCGCGTCTCGGCGTCCAGGCTTTGCGCGGCCTTCTTCAAGGCAGGCAGGGCAGGCAGGCCAATGTCGTCCAGCGCCTTCATGGCCGCTTCGCGGTCACTGAAGCTATCGCTGCCCAGTTGACGCACCAGCCGGTCGAGATCGGCCTCGGCGGCAACGGCCAGAAGCATGCAACCGAGCACGCCCATGACGCCCAGCAAAGCACGGCAGCGCATTGGACAACCCTCCCGTCGAGCAGGTGCGAATCCGCCTACTGTATCGACGATTCTACCGTCGTTTGGATTCGCGAGCCAGACGGAGCGGTGGCGACAAGTAGCCGAACGGCCTCGTCGCGTTGTCCCGCCTGCCAGTGCTGCCAGGCCACCTTCAGCGCGGTGCAAATCTCCGGAGTGAATGGGACGGCAGCACCGGGAGGCGGCGGGTCGGGAACCAATTGACGGGTAATTGCAGCAACAAGGACATCCATGCCAGCGCCGGTCAGTGCCGAAACGCGCAGCGCCTGCGGTGCGCCGTCGTGGTCCCAGCCAGGCGGTTGATCGATCTTGTTGATGACGACCAGGCTCGTCGGTGAGGGTGCGGCGACGGGCGGTGTCGTGCCGTCCAGCACCCAGACACAAAGATCGGCGCTGGCGGCGGCCTGCTCCGCGAGTCGGATGCCCTGGCCCTCCAGGGCTACATCCGTGTCTCTCAGTCCGGCGGTATCGCACAGCTCGATCGGCCAGCCGTCGAGGGCGATAGACACGGAAACCAGGTCGCGCGTGGTGCCGGGGGTCGCCGACACGATGCTCCGCTGGTAGCCTGCCAGTGCATTGACCAGGCTGCTCTTGCCGACGTTGGGCGCTCCTGCCACGACGACGCGCCAGGGTGCGATCAGGTGACGGCCCAGCGGCACGCGGGCTGCCTGTTCACCCAGCAGGCGTTTCACGATATCCCATTGTTGACGCTCCAATGCCGCTGCCAGTTCGTCCAGGGCACGGTCCAGCGCGCCGTGATACTGATCCAGCAGGATCGCCGCCGTGCGCGCGGTCGGCGCGGATGCCAGTTGCACCGCTGCTTCGGCCTGCCAGGGACGCGCCGCCGTACGCTGTAGAAACTCCTGCCAGGAGCAGACCGCGATGCCCTGCTGTTGGAGAGCTTCGAGGACCAGCGCAACGACGGCCCGCCCGCCGTGGCAGTGCAGTTCCACCCAGGGCAGCGGCGCAGTTCGTTTGACGTGCAAGACGACCTGGTCGCGCACTTCCGCGCCGAACTGGCCCAGGTGCAATGAGCCTGCATCGGCAGCGCAGCGCCCTCGAAAGAGAGACTGCACGATCTCCAGCGCCGCCGGCCCGCGCACCGCGACGGTGGTGATAGCGCCCGTGCCGGCCGGCGTCAGGCAGGCGGCGTAGGTGCTCACGGCTGCGCCTCGGCCGCCAGGCGGATGCCTTCGAGAGTCATTTCCGGCCAGAGGCGGGCGCGGTCGTCGATGCTGTGCTGCAAGAGCGGCGCATCGCCGCCGGTTAAGAAGATCGCCGGTGCCGTGGGGTAGTTCACGCGCGGATAACGGCTGCCCAGTTGCCATTTCAACAACTGGTTGATGCCGCCCGCCACCGCATGATGCACGCCCGCCACAATGGCCGCTGTCGTGTCTTCACCCACCGGCGGCGGATTGCCCTGCGTGTTCTGCACCAACGGCAGTAGTGCCGTGTGCTGATGCAGCGCCAGGGACATCAACCGCCGTCCCGGAAAGATGGCACCGCCCACGAACGCGCCTTCGGGGCTGAGCAGATCGACCGTGACGGCGGTGCCGGCGTCCACGATCACGGCAGGCTTGCCGTGGCTGCCTGGTTTTCGGGAGCGCTGCAAGCGATGGTTGGCCGCCACCGCGTTCAGCAGGCGGTCGATGCCGACCCGATCCGGGGCAGGCACGCCGACTTGCAAGGGCAACTGCACGGCGCGGTCGAGCAAGCACACCTGCTGCCCTTGGGTTCTTAACCAGTCGATCAGCTGGTCGCGCCTCTTGGGCACGACGCCGCTCACGGCCCAAGCCCGCGGCCCAGAAAGCTGCCAGGCGGCTAGTTGTGCTTGCCAGGCGGCTGGATCATCGTGCGGCAAGGACGCCAGTTCTCGGATCGCGCCCTTCTCGCAGCGGCCCCACTTGATGCGGGTGTTGCCGACATCGACGACCAGGTCGGGCTTCATGCGGGCTGGCCCTCGCGCGCGGCCTCGGTCAGCCGTTCGACGACGGTGCGCACCAACTCGGACAGTCCCTGGCCGGTCACGGCCGAGATGCCGAGGACCGGACGGCCGAGCGTGTCCTGAAGCCGCTGGCGGGCTTCCTCGCTGCCGGTCAACTCGGCCTTGCTGACGCAGACGACCTCCGGCTTCGCGGCCAGGCCGTGACCGTGCAGTTCCAGTTCGCGGCGGATCACCTGATAGTTATGCAGCGGGTCCGCGCCGTCGGTCGGCAACGGTTCCACCAGATGAACGATGACCCGCGTCCGCTCGACGTGGCGCAGAAACTCGTGACCCAGGCCGATGCCTTCGTGCGCGCCTTCAATCAAGCCCGGCAGGTCGGCCAGCGCGAAGGCTCGCTCGCCGCCGACGTGGACGATGCCGAGGTTGGGGTGCTTGGTCGTGAACGGGTAGTCCGCGATTTCCGGCGTGGCGCGCGACAGCCGGCTGAGCAGCGTCGATTTACCGGCGTTGGGCAGCCCGACCAGTCCCGCGTCGGCGATGACCTTCAGTTCGAGCACCAGCCAGCGTTCCTCGCCGGGCGTGCCGGGCTGATATTCGCGTGGCGCCTGGTTCGTGGCCGA
>JAEUIF010001144.1 GCA_016795185.1 Planctomycetia bacterium
TGATCGACTCCCTCCGAGTCAAAAGTTCGCGCGCGCTGACCGGCACCGCCGGTCAGCGCGCGCGACGCTAATTCCCAACCAGTTCAACCGCCGGGCGGTGGCTTCAAGGGGGTGGCGGTGTCCGAGGGTTGAGCCGGTTCGCTCGCCTGGTTGACCCACCGACGGGTCCGGCCATCGGGCATTGCCTTGCCTTCCTTGACGAACCGCTCGCGCATCAACAAGGTGACGCTGCGGGCGCACATGCCGACGACCTTGGCGATGTCGCGAATGCTGCGCTGCTGCTCGTACAGTTCCCGCATCCGGTCCACCAGAGCGGCCCGCCGGGCTGCGTGACTGGGCGCTCCAGGCCACGGGAACGGTGCCAGTGCTCCACGGCGGCGATCACCGTGGGCGGACTGTAGTTCAGCCAGACAGCGATCTGCACATCGGCCAGTCCCTGGTCCCAGTGCCCTTTGGCTTCGTCAGCAAGCTGCTCATACATCGTCGAGTTGACCTGCTTGCGCGCCAACAACGCGCGCCGCTGGCGCCCGTCCAGCAGCGTTTGGCCGTGCGTGCCAAGCCATCCCTGGAGCAGCTTGGTCACCCAGTTCGGGCCGCAGCCGAGCCGAGCGGCAATCTCCTTGTACATCAAGCCTTGGTCATAGAGTTCCTTGGCCCGTTGGCCTTCCCACTCGTGCTCCGTCTGTTCGCGGTAGTCGATGCGGACCGCGCTCGCCGTGTGGTTGACGGCGGTATCAGCCGCGCTGCGTCCGGTTGCCTGGTTGGTCAGGAACGAGAGGAGCCGCACCGAGAACCTGCCCTGTAGCCAGCCGGCGTGCCGACGCCGTTCTCCCTGCTGATACAGGTTGATCCGACCGCCGGTCAGGAGCTTGATCACTTCTCGCGCCTTGCCAGCATTTGCTTCCGTGTTGCTGGTTGCCGCCATCAGCATCTGGTGCAACTGTTCGAGAAGCTGGTCGGCCGCCAGTGCCGCAGGTTGGCCTCGGTAGCCATGCCGCGGTCGAAACAGACGATACGTTGCTGACCGCCACAGCGGGCTTCGAGGCGTTCGATCATGGGGGTCAGGGTCTGGGCATCACGCGTGTTGCCGGCCAGCGTGTCGCAACCCAGCGGAAAGCCGTCGCGGTTGACGACCAGGCCGATACACAGTTGCTTGCAGTCGGGACGGTGATCGCGCGAGTAGCCGCGTTGGGCCTGGGGGTTGCCGGCCCGGCGGCCCTCGAAATAGGTGCTGGTCAGGTCGTAGAGCAGCAGGTCGTTGGCGAAGTGGAACAGGTCGCGTCCTTGCTGGACGCGATGATCTTGAATGGCGCGTTGGTGGGGTTGCACGACACTGAGGGAGCGGTAGAGCAGGTTGCGGTGCAGGCGGCTACGCGGGATGCCGAGGAGTTCGGGCAAGGCCGTGGTGGGCAGCCAGCGGAAGATGCCCCGCTCCCTGCGCGGTTCGACCAGACGTGCGACGGCGATGAGGGCGGCGACCTGGTCCAGCGGCACGCGCGCGCGGGTGGGAGGCAGCAGGCGTCCCAGCAAGCGATCCAGGCCGAGCAGGTGCCAGGCGCAGCGTCCGACATGGACCGTGCCCCGGTGACGGGGGATGCGACCAAGCGATCGAGTGGGGGGCAATGGTGACGCTGCGGACGGGGCCGGTCGGCGGTGGCGGCGCGTAACCAACTTCCTCCATGAGCCGGGGCAGCCAAGCCGGATCGGGCAACCGTTCGGCGAGGCGCAGCCAGTCGGGCGGGCGCAGGTTATCGAGCCGACCGAGCTAGCAAATGGTGCGTTGGCGAATCCGGCCCTCGGGGGTGCGTGCATTCTCGACGAGGGCGTAGTAGGTGTAGGAACGCCCGGCACGCGATCGCATGAGGCGGCGCAGAAACAGGGCAACCTCCGGGCCGTGGTTGCCAGTGTAAGCCAAGTGCCGTGGGTAACAAGACCGGGATGAAATTATCTGCACTACGGGCCTTGCGGCCAGGCCGTGCATTGAAAAACAAGGACTTACATCGAGAAACAGGCGGATTTAGGCCGGTTTGGTGAATGAAAGTGGTAAATATGGGCTAATGGTTACGCCAGAAGGGGGCGACCTTAGCAGGTGTTGCCGGCAGCTATCCGGCCCGTGCTCGTCTAATACTGACGCGAGAAACGCATCTAATTTAGCTGATGCGTTGTCTTGTCAAGCCGTGTGTTCCTTGACCGTCTCGCCGAAAATCGGCTCGAAGAGGCGGACCGCTTCTGGTCCAAGATCGAGCTTCTGGGCATACCGGCCCGCCGGCTTGATCCGGGCCGCCAAGGTCCGGGGAAAGCCGCGCTGCGCCAGCAGGCGCGACTTCTGTTTCGTGCAGAACGCCACATCACCGGATGCGGGAAACGTCATGTAATCGATCGACTGGCCGGCCTTGGCGTGCCGCGCCAGCTCCCAGAGGTAATCCCGTTCCCAGGCTCCGCCTCGCGCTGGCCCTGTCAGTGAACTTAACGATCCAGCGCCTCCACGAGCGGATGGCCCTCCCTCCGTGCATGTGCCTTGACCATATCCAGGAATCCTCCATAGTTGGCCAAGAAAAGCGGCAACAGTATTCTGCCATTGATGATCAGATAGCGCAGCCCGAGAAAGTTGAAACGCTTGATCGTGCGGATATCCTCCCAGGCCACCGCTTCATAGTCTCCGCGCCAATTCGGGGCAGCCAGTTGCGCCGGCGTCACGATGACTGGTATGCAGAAGACAATAAACGTACTGATGAACAGGCAAAATACGGCCCCCACCAGAATGGTGTTGGCGATCACTCTCCCGTCCAGAAGCGCCACACCATCCTTGATGACAATCATGACAAAGCCCAGCAGCATGCCCAGGCAGAAGATGACGGCAAACACCGGCAAGATGGCGCAGCGGAACCTCTTCACCTCGGTCCCCGACGAATGATTCTGGTTGCCTGATTCTGCCATGTCTTCGTTATATCCGCCGGTGCCGCCGTTCCAGTAACCCGACAGCATCCGGTGGGCAAATGTGTGCCGGCAGGTATAGCACGTGTATTGCTTGCGCAGCGGATACTGGTCCCAGTCCAGCTTGCGTCGAATGCTGCGGAAGTATTGCCCCGCGGTCGGCTTCCGCCAGCGCTTCCCCTGCGGATTGGCAAACAGTGGCGCGACTGGATCGCGGGGGTTGGCCTTCAGCAGTTTCCGGACCAGATCGGCGACTTCCTTCCGGACGGGAATCTTGCGGGTCTTCGAGGAATAGACCCGCCACATCATGCCGCGCTCGGTCTCGATCACATCGCCCGCCGTCAGGCGCGCCAGTTCGCAAAAAGGCCGCAGCCCGGCGTGAATCGCCACGAACAAGAAATCGCGGAACGGTTCAGCCGCCGCACCGTAGAGGGCTTGCTCGTCATCGGGCGCGAACGACTGCAACCGTGGCCGGGTAGGAGGCTTCTTCAAGCCAGCGAGCGGATTGCGCACCTCGTACGTATTCTCCGCCAGGTTGAACGCCGCTAGCACGATGGCGATGGCG
>JAEUIF010001148.1 GCA_016795185.1 Planctomycetia bacterium
TGCTCATCATCACGGGTGAAATGGGCCGGACGCCGCGACTGAATGGCAGTGGCGGCCGGGAACACTGGGGAGAATTGACCCCACTGGTCTTTGCGGGTGGCGGCTTGCGCATGGGCCAGGTCATCGGTGAGTCCGACCGCCACGGCGGCAGTCCGGCCACGGAAGGCTACACGCCCAGGAACCTGGTGGCGACCGTCATGCACTATCTTTTTGACGTTCCGCAGCTGCGGCTACGCAGCGATCTGCCGGCGGGCATCCAGGATGTAGTCGACAACGGCGTGCCAATCCGGCCCCTGTTTGAAGGCTGAAACATCAGGGACACGACCAGAAAGGACGCCCAATGACCAGGCTAGAACTGCTCGCCCCGCTCTTCGGATTGACTGCTCGGTTAGCGAAGCGATTCCGATCAAGTGGGAATGGTGCAATCATGAGATCCTCCACACTTTTCAGCGCGCAACGCTCCGGCTTACGGCGTTCCCTGCTACTGCTCCTCCTCCTGGGATCAGCGCCGCTGCCCAATCGCCTGGCCGCCGCCGAGTTGCCGAAGCCAGCACCAGGCATGCTCCGCGCCGCCGGCAGCGCGTTGGCTCTGCCGCTGCTGGAAGCTATGATGACGCGTTCGGTGTACGCCGAACCGGCAGAACGCCCGCCTGCGGCAGTCCGGGCCGGGGAACCGATTGTGCCGGTGATCAACCACCGCAATGATGGCACGGGACTGTTCGCGGACGCCAGACCGCCCTTGCGCTGGAATGCAACCCTGAGCAATCGGGAAAACGTGCTGTGGTGTGCGCCGCTTCCCGGTCCGGCGGAGATGTCGCAGCCGGTCATCGGCGGCGATCGGATCTTCGTGCAGAGCGTGTCGTTGACCTTGACCTGCCTCGACAAGCTGACCGGCAAAGTGTTGTGGGAACATGCGCGGCATGCGCTCGCTGATGCCAATGCCGGCAGTGAAGATGACAAAGCATTTCGGCTGGAGCGTTACGTGGAGTACTGCGAGCGCGAGATCATCGGCCGGTTTGGGTCGATGAAACCGACGGGTCCGGGGCGGCCGTTGACGCTGGAGGAACGCTACGCGGACATTATCTGGTTTTATCTGAATAAACCCCAGCGGGACCCGAAGCTGGACGAGGAGCGATTGCAGCGCGAGTTTGACGCCGCGGTCGCCCGCATCCCGGAGACCTGGCCGGGCAGCAATGCCGAGGTGGGACTCGCCGACAATCTCAACTACACGAACAACACCGGCATCGCCAGTCCGGTCACGGACGGCGCCAGGGTGTGGGCGTATTTCGCCACCGGCCAGGTCGTCTGTTACGACCGCGATGGCAAACGCCTCTGGATGCGGCTGCTGCTGGAAGAAGACGGCAACTTGCCCCGGCGCCTCGGTTACCAGGCCGTGACGCCGCTTCTGCACGACGGCCGGCTCTACGTGCAACGCTTCACCGGCAGCGTGGCACATGCCGATGCGTCCGACGCCAATCTGCATTGCCTCGATCCCGCCACGGGCAAGACGCTGTGGGTCAAGCCAGCCGGCGAGTGCGGCTACACGGGCCCCCTGGCGGTGGCGCGGCAGGGCGAATGGTACATTGCCACGCCGAATGGCGCGATCTTCCGTCCGGACGGCACGCGGTTGCCGGGCCAGCACTGGAAGTTCTTTGGCGCCGGGGGCAACGCCGGACCATCGCCAGCGATGGATCGCGCGACGGGCACGGTGTACCTTACCGCGGGCGTGCGCATGCCGGATGCCGGCCAGTCGAAGCCGAAGGTACTCTGGAAGCTGGATGAGAGCTTTGGGGCCTTCGGTGAACGCTGGCTGGCCCAGCACGTGCCGGAGGGCAAACGGCCCTTACCCCGCTCCCAATTAGCAGCCTGGAAAGCCCGTGAGCGGGAGGCGCCCAGGGGACAGCAGGACAAACGCGGCAACGTACGCAATTTTTCCAGCCCCATCGTGCATCAGGGCATTTTCTACTTCATGAACTCGGCGTTCAAAGTGCTGTCGGCGAGCGATGTCAGCAAGGATGAACTGGAGAACATGCACTATGCCGAACCGCTGCCATTCAAGGAGGGCAAGGGCAAGCCGCGCGGCTCGCAAATGGAGCTTCCCTTTATCTACACCGACCTGACCATCGCTGGCGATTATCTTTTCATTCATGGGTGGACCGAAACCGTGATCGTGAAGACCGGCAAGGAATATGCCGTAGAGGCTGTTTGTCCGCACGAACCGAGCATGTGCAATCTGATCTTCGATCAGGAGCGCATGTACTTGCGGTCGCTGGGGCACCTCTGGTGTATCGGACCGAAGTCTCGTCCCTGACGAGGACCCGGCGGCCTCAACTCAGCGCAGCGTGATTCGTAACGTTGGCGGCGTCAGCTTGGTGTGATGCTTGGAAGCAATCTCAATCGGCTCTTTCATGTCTTCCGGGGACAGGAAGCCGAACGTGACGATGTCGTTGGTGTCCTTGCGCAGAAAATCGACGAGTGCGGGGCCGGACAGCGTGATGGTGCCGCCAGTCTGAGCGAGGGTCCGGCCAACCTGGATTGTTCCGAGCTTCGTGGACCAGTCCGGGTTGGTGAAGTGTTGCCCCCAGTTCCAGGCTGTCTGATTCTCGTCCCACCTTTCCCACCCATGCTTGTCGTGCATGCCGTAAATTTCCAGGGTGCATGATTGCAAACGGGGATTAGCGACGGTGAACTGAAGCACCGCGTCGCGAATGTTACGCTGCCCGCGCAGCGCAGAAACGTCGAAGCGAATGAAGCCGCGAGCGGTTCCGCCCTGACCGCCGACGTGAGGTACCTCGGACTTGCCTTGCACTTGTTCGCGTTCGGAATACTGGCCGTAAAATGAGGTCGCGCCGGCGCCATCACGTGGGGTGATCCGGTAGATAGAGGTCGCCCACCAGTCCCAGACGTGCCAGCCCAGATAACACGCAAGCACAAGTCCAGCGACAGCTCCGACCGCCCAGACTTTCCACGACGCTCGCCGCAGCACCCCCAGCACCCAACGGAGCCGTTGCCGCGTGGGTAGGGCGATGTTAGCCAACGGCACCGTAGCACCTTGCGGAATGCCGTTATTCCAGGTGGAATCCGCCAGAGCAATGGCGACGGGAGCAGGCAAGGCAGCAGCCACCGCGCCAGCGGACGGCAAGCGATCCTCCGGACGCTTGGCCATCATCTTCTGGAATGAGGGCTGACACCGTTCCTGGCACTTCCGGCCTCTCCAGATGCACTGGCCGCGGATCCATGGTCTGATGCTTCATCAGGATCTGGGCGACCGTTCCTTCAGTAAATGGCGTATGACCAGTCAGCAGAAAATAGAAGGTGCAACCCAGGCTGTAAATGTCCGCGCGTCCGTCCACGGCGTGAAAGTTGATCGCCTGCTCCGGCGCCAGGTAGTCGAGGGTTCCCAGCGTGGCCGAATCGTTGGCCGTCAGGCTGCGCGTGCGTTCCGAGGCGTTCACGCTGTGCAAGCGGGCCAGTGCGAGGTCGAGCAACTTGACGAGGGCCGCCTGCCCGGTCGCCGGCGGTCCCAGTGGCACGGTCCGGTCCCGATCCAAGGCGGGCATGACGGCCGTCGTGGCGGGTTGGCACAGGATCAGGTTTGACGGCTTGATGTCGCGATGGACCAGCCCTTGTTCGTGGATATGCTGGAGTGCCAGGGCTGCCTGCCGGATGTAGTCGCAAGCTTGATCCACGGGCAAGCGGCCCGACTGCTTGACGAGCTGGTTCAAGTCCTGGCCCTGGATGTATTCCATGGCCAGGTAGTACGTGTTGCTGATGGTGCCGGTATCAAAAGCCTGGACCACATGCGGATGCGTGAGCCGGCTGATGACTTGGATTTCGCGCTCAAAGCGTTTGCGCATTTCGCCGTCGGCTACCATTTCGGCCCGCAAGACCTTGAGGGCGACGGTCCGTTTCATCACGCTGTGTTCGGCCTTGAACACCTGTCCGGAGCCGCCTTCGCCAAGCCGCTGCAAGAGCCGGTAGGGGCCCAGCAACAGCGACTTGCCCTTGCCCGCCAGCAGCTGGTTGACTTGATAAGGCGTCAGCCAGTTGCGTCGCAACAGCTCCTGGGCCAGTGCGCGGGGATTGGGAAACTGCTGCCGAAGCGCGCCGACGGTCTCGGCAAGCTGCTGGGGCGACAACACCTGAGATTCGCGCAGTTGCGTCAGAAAGACATCATGAGAAGTAGGTGTCATCGGCTGACGAGCGACCCCGCGGGACAGGCTGGTTTGGGAGAGAAACCGGGCAATCATACCACGCAGGTTCCAATGCAGGCAAGCCGCCGCGCGGATCAAGGATCCGTTAATCCGTTATTCCTTTGTAGCTCGGCGAGGGCGTGTTCCCCTGGTCTGCTTGCCGATTCCAGCAAGGTCAGGTGGCCCGGCGTCAAGGACGGCACGCCAGTTCGCAAGGTCCGGTTCTTCGACGGCGACCAGCTTGTGAGCGTGGTGAAGGAGTCGCCCTGGCAGGGCACCTGGAAGCCCGCGCCGGGTTCGCGCCCGATCATGGCAGTGTGGGAAACGTCCGACGGCAAGCAAGGCGTCTCCAACCCGGCCTTGATCCAGGTAAGGCAGCCAGTCCGGCGATCAGGCCGCGTATCATGACGAGGAGAGAAGGACAGCGCCCGATTTCTCTGAGTTTGGATAGTAGCACTTCAATGCTTTTCCTCCCTTTCCTTTAATTTTCTCCTTCCAATTTCTGCCTGCCGAAGTGGCTAATACCCAGATCTGCGTGTGTCCGCCATTCCAGAGCAGGCCGGGAGACGAAACATGGCCGAGCCGAATGAGGCCCTGGTGCGATTGGTGCGGCAGTTGACGCAGCACCACGCCAGCATCTTCGCCTTCATCCGCGCCCTGGTGCCGGACCGGGCCGACGCGGAGGAGGTCCTGCAAGAGACGAACTTGACCCTGCTGCGCAAGGTGGATGAGGCCGACCGGGTCGAGAACTTTCGCGCCTGGGCGTGCGCGGTGGCTCGTATCGAGGTGCTGCGCTTCCGGGACCGGCGGAAATCGAGCCGGCTGATCTTCGCGGATGATTTCCTGGAGCTGGTTGCAGAAGTGATTGTCGAGCGCGCCGACCTCCTGGAGGACCGCCGGGAAGCGCTGACCGGGTGCCTGGACCGACTGGCCGAGCGCGACCGCGACCTGGTCCGCCGCCGCTACCACGAGGCCAAAGATACCCAGACCGTGGCCGACGAAGTCGGGCGGTCGCGCGACGCGGTATACAAGGCGCTGGCCCGCATCCGGCAGACGCTGTTTGAGTGCGTCGAGCGCCGCCTGGCGGGAGGGACGGCATGAGCGCGGCGGACCCCCGCTTCACCGAGCTGCACCGCCTGTGTGAGGCGTTGTGCGAAGGCCTGCTGAGCGACGTTCAGGCTCAGCGGCTGCAGGACCTGGTCCGCGCCGACCGCGACGCCGCCTGGTTCTATGTCCGCTTCATGGACCTGCACGCGGCGCTGGAGCGCCAGCCGGAGGGACTTTCGCTCGACATCCTGAGCCAGGCGCCCGCGCTGAGCGGGCCAGCGGAAGTTTGCGCGCGTTCGGGGCGCTGGCCCTGGCTGGCCGCCCTGGCCGTCGCCGTGCTGGTGGTTATCCTGGGTGTCTGGTTCTGGAGACCGGCCGGACCGACTGCGCCGGCCGTCGCCTGGCTCACGCAGACAATCGATTGCCGCTGGCCCGCCGGCGCCACTCCGTCCCCGACCGGCACGGAGCTGCGCGGCGGCGACATCCTGACGCTGGAGGCCGGCATCGCCGAGTTGACGCTGGTCAGCGGAGTGCGCCTGAGTGTGACAGGCCCGGTCGGCCTCGAACTGACCAGCGTCGAATCGGTCTTGCTCCAGCACGGCCAGCTGACCGCATCGGTACCTGAAAACGCGCTCGGCTTCAGCGTCCGCGCCCCGGGAGTCAAGGTCGTGGACCTGGGGACGGACTTCGGCGTGCAGGTGAGTGGCGGCACCACCGAGGTGCATGTCTTTCAGGGTAAAGTCCGGCTGGAGCTGGCGCAGCCCCTGCCGGCTGGTCATACCCACCTGGAGGAAGACCAGGCCATCCGCATCAACCCGCCGCGCGGCACCGTCGAGGAGCTGGCCGCCCGCCCGGCCGAGTTTGGTCGCGATCGCGGCCTGGCGCCGCCGCAGGTGGTGCTGCGCGAGGACTTCGCGGGCCCGCTGGCGGCGGAACGCTGGACGACGCGCTTGCCGGTACGCCAGGCGAGCCTGGAAGCGGCCGACGGCATCCTGAAGCTGCGCGGCCGGGCGCACCTGGTCAGCGCGCGGCCCTACGACCCGGTCGCCCTGGGCGGCCTGCGCGTTTCCGGTAAAGTGCGCTTCGTCCAGTTCCTCAACGACGGCCAGGGCAACTTCGAGCTGTTCGATGTCCTGACCCGTTCCACCGGCCTGGCCGACGAGCGTACCGAGAAGCACGGCCAGGCGGCTGCCGGCATCCGCTTTCGCCTGGAGACCCGGCGCTTGACGCCCACCATCGAAGCCATCGGTCCCGAGCTGCGCGTCGGCAGCCTGGTGCGCGTGGGTAGCTTGCGAATCCAGGAAGGCGACACGTTTCGCTTCGAGGTCATGGACGACGGCCGTAATTTGGCATTCAAGCTGACCGACCTGGCCGATCCCGCCAACACCGCCACGACCACGGCCGTCGTGACCCTGGATTCATCCGCCACCGACCATGTGGTCATTCACAATCGCGAAGGCCGGCATGTGCTGCATCTCTCCGAGCTGGAGATCGCCACCAGCATCGCGCCCCCGCCTCCGAGTGAGAAGTGAGGAACAAGCCATGAAGCATCGTCTTGCCAACCTTGCGATCTTTGCGGCCCTGCTGGTCAGCGTGGCCTGGTGTGGTGCGGCGCGAGCCGAGCCGCCGGCAGCGCCGGACGCCGCCGGGGCGGCGCGCGCCTTCCTGAAGCAGCACTGCCAGCGTTGTCACGGCGCCGACCGCGCCGAGGGCGAGCTGAGGCTGCACCAGCTGGCAGCCCCCCGAGCTGGTGCCGGCCCGGCGCTCGACATCTGGGCGCAGGTGCTGGAACGGCTCGAAGCGGGCGACATGCCGCCCCGCAAGGAGCTGCAGCCGGCCCGGCAGGACGTGGAGCAGCTGGTTGCCTGGCTCCGCGCCGAGTTGAAGAGCGCGGGCCGCGACGTGGCCTCGGCCGCCGATCGGGCTTTCCCTGCCAAGGCCAACCTCTTGGACCACGCCATGCTGTTCGCCGCGCCGGCCGACGGCGCCGCCGCCAGCGACGCCCGGCTCTGGCGCGTCAGCCCGTTCGGCTATCTCGGACTGATGCAGGAGCTGAGCCAGGGCAAGCTCAACATCCGCAAGGAATCCTCGACCAGCCTCGCCTCGCCGTTCGGCCTGGCCTCCGACCACGGGTTCCGCGACTACGCCTTTCGCTATCGCGTCAGCGCTTCCGAGACGGAGCAACTGGCCCTGAACGCGAAAAAGGTCATCGCTTCCATGCTGGAAAGCCGGCCCACGGCTCGGCCGCCGCAAGCGCTCGCCGCCATTGTCAGCTCGACTGGCGCCCCCACGGCGGAGCAGATCGATCGGGCCGTCAACCATCTGTTTGAGCAAGCCCTGCGCCGGCCGCCGAGCGCGGAGGAGCGCGAGCGTTACGCCGGTTTCTTGGCAAAGAACGTGGCCCAGTTCGGCAATCGCGACGGGCTGATCCGCGGCCTGGCCCCCGTGCTCCTGCATCCGGAGGCGGTCTTCCGCGTCGAGCTAGGTGACGGCGCTGCCGACCGCCACGGCCGGGTGGCACTGTCTCCTCTGGAACTGGCTACCGCTCTGTCGCTCGCGCTGACCGACCAGCGGCCTGATGCCACGCTGCTCCGCGCGGCGCGGGAGGGCAACCTGGCGACGCCCGCCGACGCCCGCCGCGAGGTCGAACGCATGCTCAAGGATGCCGCGCTGGCCAAGCCGCGCATCCTGCGCTTCTTCCAGGAGTATTTCGGCTACGCCGACGCGCCGGGCGTGTTCAAGGACGAACCGGTGATCCGGGCGGCCGGCTTTGGACGGTATTCGCCGCAGTTTCTCGTTGAGGACACCGATGCGCTGGTCCTGCTCATCCTAAAGGAAGACCGCCAGGTGCTCCGCGAGCTGCTGATCACCGACCGGGCCTTCGTGGCGTCGGACACGGCCACTTCCTGGGTGCGCGACAAGGCCAAACGCGAAGACGCGGCGCGAAAGACCGGGCAGGCGCCGCCTGCCCACCCGTTCAACAAGAAGAACCAGCTCAACGACCACTACAACGTCGCCGCGGAGCGCTGGACCACCGAGCAGCCGCTGCGCTTGCCCCAGGCCGAGCGGGCCGGCATCCTCACCCAGCCGGCCTGGCTCACCGCCCACTCGACCAATACCGACAACCACGCCATCCTGCGCGGCAAGTGGATTCGCGACCGGCTGCTGGGCGGATCAGTGCCCGACACGCCTATCACCGTCGAGGCCAAGCTGCCCGACGAACCCGAGCAGACCCTGCGGCACCGCATGCGCGTCACCCGCGAGAGATACTGCTGGCAATGCCACCAAAACATGGACCCGCTCGGCTTGCCCTTCGAGATGTTCGACCACTTCGGCCGACACCGGACCCAAGAGCTGCGCCAGCCTGTCAATACCTCGGGCGCGATCATCGCCAGCGGTGACGCCGCCCTGGACGGTCCGGTCAAGGACGCGGTCGCCATGATTCGTAAGCTCGCCGAATCCGAACGCGTCCACCAGGTCTTCGTGCGCCATGCCTTTCGCTACTGGCTGGGTCGCAACGAGACAGCCGACGACGCCCCCACGTTGCAAGCCGCCTACCGCGCCTACCGCGATAGCGACGGCAGCATGAACGCGCTGATCGTCTCTCTGCTGTCGTCCGATTCGTTCGTCTACCGCCGTGTTACCCGGCCCTGAGGAAACCATGCCCAACTGGAGGAGATCATGAGCATATCCCGCCGTTCGGCGTTGAAGCAGCTGGCCCTGGGTTCGGGCGTGGCCTTGTCGCCGGCGCCCTGGTCGTGGGCGGCCACGGCCGCCGCCGAGGAACGCGGCCCGCGCCGGGTCGTGTTCTTCTTGCAGAACCAGGCCTTCTATCCCGAGCACGCCCAGCCCAGGGAGTTGAAGGTCGATCCGCGCAAGCTCGACCGCGTCGAGGACGTGGCGCTAAAGGACCACGCCTTGCCAGCCCCGATCGACCCGCTCGAACCGATCAAGGACCGCATCACCATCTTGCAAGGCATCAACGGCAAGCACGTCGGCCCTTATCACGGCGCGCCCTTCGGCGCCCTGGGCGGCTACCGCAAGTCCGACAGCATGCCGCTGGGCGAGACGATCGACTGCGCGCTGGGCAAGGCTCTGCCGGCGGTCCAGCCGGCCTTGATCTTTGGCTGGGAAGCCCTGGACCGCATGAAGGGCAGCCCGATCCGCTACGCCTCATCGGCCTGGGCCAAGGGCGCGCCGGCGCCGATGTTCTGCGACCCGGTGCTGGCGTTCAACAACCTCTTCGGTGTAGCGAAACCGGGCGCGGCCCGCGCGGAATTCGATGCCGACACCGAACTGTTCGACCTGGTCAAGCAGGACGCCGAGCGCCTGGACCGCCGACTGTCGCCGGAGGAACGCGCCAAATTCGCTTCGTACCGCGAGGGCTTCGCCGAGATCACCGAGCGGCGCAAGCGGCTGCTGGCGATGGCCGACACGCTGGCCAAGCACGCGCCGCCGCTCACCGACAAGTTCACCAAGCCGCGCTTCGACATGGACTGGTGGGACGCCAGCCTGGACATCGTCATCGCCGCCCTGGTCGCGCGGGTGACCAACGTGGCCACCATCGCCTCCGGCTGCTGCCATTCGGGCGGCTCGTGGCTGGGCCTGGGCTTGCAGAACCAGGGGCACTCCCTGGGTCACACCGGTCCCGACAATCCGGACTGGCTGGTGCTCCGCCGCCACAACATGCAAACGTTGCTGCGCATCGTTCGCGCGCTGGAGGCCGTGCCCGAGGGCCAGGGCACCATGATGGACAACACCCTGATCGTCTACACGAGCTGCCACGCCGAGGCGCAGCATTCGACCGGCGACAAGTGGCCTTTCCTGCTGATCGGCAACCTGGGTGGCCGCATCCGCGCGGGCCGCTACGTGCAGTACCCGCTCTTCCCCGCCAAGCAGGGCCGGTCGATCAACGCGCTGTATTGCAGCCTGCTGCACGCGGTCGGCGCGCCGCGCGACCACTTCAACCTCGAAGGCTCGCTCAAGGGAGTGGACCGCCCCGGCCCGCTGGCGGAAGTGCTCACATAACGCCGGCAGCGAGGAGAAGCAGCGATGCGTTCGACCATGAGCCTGATCGTGTTCGTGCTTGCCCATCCGGCGGTCGGCCTGGCTGCCGACTGGGTGCCGGACAGCGTCCATTTTCCCGCCGACGCGGGCTTCGCCGACGTCAAGGCCTTCGGCGCCAAGGGCGACGGCGTGACCGACGACACCGCCGCCCTCCAGGCCGCCTTCGCCGGCAAGGTCCACGCCCTCTACTTCCCGCCGGGGGTGTACCTGGTCAGCGATAGCATCGTGACATCTACCTCCAAACGCTACTTCATTCAGGGCGCCGGGCCGGCGAAGTCGGTCATCCGGCTCAAGGACAGCGCTGCCGGCTTTGGCGACCCGGCCAACCCGAAAGCCGTACTCGCCAACGAGAAGACCCGCATCAACACAGGCGCCAACGGCCAGGCGTTTCGCAACTCCTACCACGACCTGGCCATCGAGGTCGGCGCCGGCAACCCGGGCGCCATCGGCCTGATGTACTTCAACAACAACCAGGGCACAATCCACAACGTCACCATCCGCTCGCTCAACCCGGAGAAACGCGGCAAGGCCGGCCTCGCTCTCATTCAGAACTGGCCTGGCCCGGCCCTGGTCCGCTACCTGAAGATCGAAGGCTTCGATTACGGTATCTGGTCCACCATCGGCCAGTACAGCTTCGTCTTCGAGCACCTGCATTTGCGCGAGCAGCGCGTCGCGGGCATCCACAATGCCAAGCAGAAGCTGGCGATCCGCGGGTTCAAGAGCGAGAACCGCGTGCCCGCCATCCAGGATGCCAGCGGCTTCACCGTGCTGATCGACGCTGAGTTCACCGGCGGCGCCGCCGAGGCGGCAGTGGTCAGCCAGGGGCAGCTCTTTGTCCGCAACCTGCGCACCCAGGGCTACCCGCAGGCCATCGAGAGCACGGCCGCCAAGGTCGCCGGACCCGCCGTCGAGGAGTTCGCATCCGGGGAGGTCGCCACTCTGTTCGATGGACCGAAGAAATCGTTGAATCTGCCCGTGGAGGAAGCGCCCGCCTTCACCTCCAGCAATCCGGAGGACTGGGCCAACGTCACGAAGTTCGGCGCGGTGCCGGGCGGCGGCGACGCCACGGCGGCCGTCCAGAAGGCGATCGACTCCGGCAAACCGATCGTCTACTTCCCGCACGGCAGCTACGGGATCGAAGGCACGGTCCACGTTCGCGGCGCCGTCCGCCGCATCGACTGCCTGGAGTCCCAGATCGACAGCGGCGGCGGTGCCGGCCCGCTCTGGAGAATCGCGGACGGCGACAGCCCGTTCGTCATCATCGAACGCTACGAGGGGACCTATCAGTCCAAACGGCTGTCGTTCGAGCATGCCAGCCAGCGTACCCTGGTGCTGCGGACCATGATTCCGCGCGGCGAGTTCTACGCCAACACCGTCAAGGGCGGCAAGCTCTTCCTCGACGACGTCTGCGCCGGCACCATGAAGTTCGACGGCCAGACCGTCTTCGCCCGCCAGGCCAATCCGGAGAACCAGGGCACCAAGGTCCAGAACGACGGCGGAACTTTCTGGTGCCTGGGCCTCAAGACCGAGAAGGCCGGCACCATCCTCGCCACGACCGGCGGCGGCCGCACCGAGGTCCTGGGCGGCTACTTCTACTACAACCGGGGCAAACCCGGCGGCGCGGCCCCGCTGGTCAACGTGGATTCCAGCGTCTCGGTGATCGCGACGCTGACCGGCGCCGGCGGTACCTTGATCCAGGAAACGCGCGCGGATGTGGTCAAGACGCTGGGGAAGTGGCCGCACCTTTACGTGGGCCAGAAGTAGACGGCCCGTAAGTGGCAAGGGCCAGGGGAGGCCCAGATTGTGGCTCGCCTTACCAGAACATCCGATCTGCTACCGAATGTGCAAATGGCTCACAACCTACCAATCTCCGCAAACTTCTTGAGGGGCGGAATGATTGAATTCAGCATGGTCGTGGACACGACCATGCTGGATTCAATCAAGCCGATGACATCGCGGAAGCGCTGACAGTTAAAGCATTTCCATCGACTGTATGGGGGCATGCTATCTGCTCGGCCTCCGTCTCCCTCTTGGCGTCGCGTCGAGCTGGAGTTCCGGCGCTTCGTCCTTGGGCGGATCGGCCAGGATCTGCAAGTAGAACGCGCGCCCTTGAAAGACTCCCTCGACGTAGACATGCGGGCGTTCGGGCCAGTTGAGCCCCAGCCAGGGAATCGCAACAAGCCTGGACTTTTGGACTGGAGAAAGCACTCCTACCAGAGGTCAGCCCTACCGGGTCCTCATCATCCTTGCCCTACCAAGCTAAAAAAAAAATCGCGCGCGCTGACCGGCACTGCCGTTCAGCGTGCGCGATGCAAGTACATCCGTCTCAATTATCCTTCGGCGGCTCCAAGGTTCCAGCGTTGTCGAAGGGTGCAGAAGATGCGTTCACCTGCTTGGCCCACCGCCGAGTCCGGCCATCGGGCATGGCCTTGCCTTCCTCGTTGAACCGCTCGCGCAGCAGCAAGGTGACGCTGCGGGCGCACATGCCGACGACCTTGGCGATGTCGCGAATGCTGCGCTGCTGCTCGTACAGTTCCCGCAACCGGTCCACCAGAGCGGCACACCGGGCTGCGTGACTGGGCGGCTCCAGGCCACGGGAACGGTGCCAGTGTTCCACGGCGGCGACGACCGTGGGCGGGCTACAGTTGAGGCGAGCCGCAATCTGCACGTCGGCCAGCCCTGATCCCACAGCTCTTTGGCCTGGTCTGCCAGCTGCGCGTACATGGATGGCTTCATCTGCTTGTGGAGCAGCGTGGACCTGCGCTGGCGGCCATCCATCAGCGGCTGGCCGTGCTTACCAAACCAACCCTGGAGCAGCTTGGTCACCCAGTTTCGGCCGCAACCGAGCCGCGCGGCGATTTCCTTGTTCATCAAGCCCTGGTCGCAGAGATCCTTGGCTCGTTGACTTTCCCAATCGCGCAGCGTCTGGTCGCGGTAGTCGATGACGACTTCGGTCACCGGGTGGCCGGCGCCGGTGTCGATCGTGATGTGGCCCATGCCAAGTGCCTGGTTCGCCAGGAAGTACAGCAGCCGTACCGAGAACCGGCCTTGCAGCCAGCCGCCGTGGCGGCGACGCTCGCCTTGCTGATACAGGTTGATCCGACCGCCGGTCAGGAGCTTGATCACTGCTCGCGCCTTGCCAGCATTTGCTTCCGTGTTGCTGGTTGCCGCCATCAGCATCTGGTCCAGCTCGCTCAGAAGTTGGCGGGTTTCCTCCTTGGTCGGAATGCTCATGGTCCGGGCCTGGCCAGCTTCCAGCGCCTTCAGCTCCGCCAACGCGGTGTTGCGCTGGTCGCGCAGCTCCTTGATGAGCTTGGCCGTCTCCTCGTGATCTTCCGGCGTGTCGCCGACATTGCGCTGGTTGAAGGCGATCGTGCGCGCCAGCTGGTCGGCCTGGGTTCGCAGTTCGGCCAATCGACTCGGGTCTGGCTGCTACCGCGCCGCCTCGGCCTGGCAGGCCGCAATCACATCATCCGCCAAGCCGTTGTCCTGTCGAATAAACCGGGCCATGGTCTCGCAGGTCAGTCGCAGGGCCAACTCGCGGTTGAGCAACGTGTAGAGCGGCGGGTCTGCGGCTGAGAGAGCGCGGCAAGCGGGGCAGAACCTGACTTGCCGTGGGCACCGCCGACCAAAAGCGGCCGGCCGTGCTCGGGGCAAAAGAACAGGCCGTTGAGCAAGCGCGGCCGGGACTGGCGGTCGCCATCCTTGGGCTTGCGGCCGGCGTTGAGCCGCTGTTCCTCAGCCAGGCGTTTCTGGACGGCGTACCAGAGTTCGTCGGGGACGATCCGCAGTTCTTCGATCTGGACCTGCCGCAAGGGCTCGGGACGCTTGACCTGCCGGGTGTAGTCCTTGGACAGGATCCAGGTGTTCTCCTTTTCGCCGTACAGCCACAGTCCGCGATAGCGCGGGTTTTGCAGCAGGGTGTGGACCGCCAGGTAGCTCCACATGCCCGTCGTGCTCTTGGGGGAGCAGCGGGATGTCCGGGTGGTCGTTCAGCCGTTGCACGATGGCCTCGATGGCCAGGCGGTCTTCACCGTCCTCACCGTACCAGCGGAAGACCTTCTCCACCCAGGGCGCCGTCTCCGGGTCTTTGGCGATCTTGCGGCGGGCCAAGTTGCGACGAGTGACCTGGCCTTCGACCGGGATGCCGGTGAAGCCGAAGGCGAGCGTGCCATGGACCTGCTGCTTGTCCAGGAGGCCTTCGTGAGCGGCGCGGACCTGCTCGCCGGACATGGCGACCGAGAACTGGTCGATCATGCCGTGCATCTGCAAGAGCATCTCCCAGCGCTGCTTTCTGATAATGCTGGTGCACTGCGCGGCCGAATTTAGCTGGTTGCCGGCCACGACGAAGCGGCGGCGCCAGTGGCTAGCAGAGTGGACCGGCAACTCGGTGCGTTGCCCGATGCTGATGCAGGACGACCCAACGGCGGAGACGCAGGGCGCCGCCGCCAAGTCCTAACCCGTGTCTACATAATGATGACGCTAAACACGCATGTAATTTAGATGATATGTTTGGGTCCGTCCGCCCATAGTCCCTTCACGGAGTTCGTTCCCATAGGGATCCATTCGGGCTCCGCTCGAAGAGGCGGATCAGCGCCGGAGCAATGTCCAGTTGGTGGGTACCGCGCCCGATCGGTTTCAAACGGGCGGCCAGGTCGGCCGAAAAACCGGGCAACTTCACGAGGCGGGATTTCTGCTGGGTGACGATGTTGGCGCGGGCCCCATTGCCAAAGACCCAGCGGTCGATGGGCTTCCTGGCCTTGGCCCGGCTGCACACGGTCCAGAGGAAGTCCCACAAGGCAGAATGCCGCTGCCAAGCGACCGGCAGCTTCCGCCGATTCCAGTAGGCTCTGCGAGGATGCTCGACCAGGACCAGCGCGCCCGTGGCCACGGCGGCCCGGATCAGCGCGCGCGGGCTTTCCAGGACCTCCCCCAGTTCCCGCAGCAGCCAACGGCAGCCCCGTGCATCCAGCAAGTTTAGCCGATGGGCCACGTCGACGACGGCGCGCTCGGCAGACACGCCGCGCAGCGCGCGCCACATCCCGGCCGTGCCGTACTTCCGGTACGCTGCCTCCCAATCGCCGCCGAGTCCCTGCCGGTCCTCCTCGGTCAGCACTTGCTCCCAGAGGAGGTCGGCGCAGACAAAAGACCGGATGCGTACGGCGCTCGTGGTCAGATCTTCACGGGCACGGGGCGACAACGAGGAAGCGGTTGCTACAGCCATCGCGGCACGTCCTTTCCGAAACACATCCGTTCCTCTTTGCTCGACGATACCAAGCGGGACGGTGAGCGGAGAAGACCGTGTTCCGGAAAGTTACCTGAAAAATGGCCTACTCCAGGCGCGTCGGGTCGGGTTTCTTGCCGTCTCAATTGCGCCGCGCGATCGGGACGCGATTGGGCTTCTCGAAAATGCGGACATCGGTTTCGGCCCAGGCGCGGCCTCTCTTGTGCCGACCGGGGCCACCGGCTTTTGGCCACGAGCAAGTTACCGGCCCTCACGAAGTCCGAACTGCTGTCAACCCGCGATGCAGCGCGACGGCTCGGCATGACCGTCACGACCTTGTCCGACTGTCTGGGCCAGTCGGACTGGGGACTCCTCGTGATTCGCGGCCAACCGGTGACCATCGACTACTTGCAGGGCGGCGCGCAGGGGCAGGGGCGCATCCGGATCGAGGCCGGCGAGGTCGAGCGGCTCAAGTACCTCATGCGCGTTTGGCCTCATCGCGTGTTGCCGCGCCGCCCGCCGATTCGTTAAGACGTACTCCCCGGTATCACGGTTCCCCTCGGCCGGCCGAACCGGTAGCGGCCAGGCAGGTCATTCTCACCCACGACTTCGCCGGAGGCACAATATCCGCGAACAGCGGATCATCGAAGAGCCAAAAACCAGTCGTCCAGATTGTCTGCCACGATCGTTTCGTGACGATGATGCCTCGTGACCTCGGCGCCGCAGGGATGGCTTTGGGCTGACCGGACCAGCCCCGAGGCCTTTTACTCTCCATTCCCCGAAGACCGAATCATCACCGCGAGCCAGTGCGCCGCGCCCGCGCCTTCCTGGATCCCTGCTTGCCCCGGTCGGCCTGGTGTTGCCGGCCGTTTTTCTCCGCTGGGCCGCGGGGTTTCCCAGGCGCAGGGCCGTCCGAGTCCCGTGGCACGCCGACTGCCGCCCACAGCGGTTGCTGGTAGTGCTGGCCCCATTCCTTGCCGTAGTGGTCGAAGGCCACCTTGGGCGTGTCGCCGATCAGCTCGGCCAGCGTTTCGATCGAGCAGCCGGCGCCGCCATTCCAGTAGCCCGACAGCATCCGGTGGGCAAAGGTGTGCCGGCAGCTGTAGCAAGAGAACTTCTTCCGCACCGGGTCCTGATCCCAGCCCAGCTTCTTCTTGAGCGTCAGGAACCGGACGACGCCCGTCATCCGTTTCCAGGGCTTGCCGCGCGAATTGCGGAAGAGCGGCACGCCCGAGCCGCGCGGCGCGGACTTCATAAGCTTGCGCGTCAACTCGGCCACCTCGGGACGCACCGGGATCTTGCGCGTCTTCTTGGTCTTCGTCGCGTAGACGCGCCACATCATGCCGCGGCCGTTCTCTTCAACATCCTCCGCAGTCAGCCGGGCCAGCTCGCTGAAAGGCCGCAGGCCGGTGTGGATCAGGGCGAAGAGGAAATTGCGCAGCGGCTCGTCGCAAGCGGTGTACAAGGTCTCCTCGTCCTCCTGGGACAGCGACTGCAACCGGGGCTTGGCCGCCGGCCGCTTCAGGCCGACGAGGGGATTGCGGATGCCGTGCGTCTCCGCGCCCTGGTTGAATGCCGCCTGCACGATGGCGATCACCGAGCCGTGGGTGGCCGACGAACGCCAGGTTGGATGGCTTTCCAGCCAGGTCTTGACCTGGGCCTTCTTTAGTTCGGCGACCGGCAAAGCGCCGCAGTACTTGCACAGGTCGTTGAGAAAGGCCACAGCATTGTCGCGATGCCCCTTGCTGATCGTGCCCTTGGCCAGCCCGCGCTCGCAATACTGTAGGTACTCGGAGCAGACGCGGGCGACGATCCAGTGGCCGTTGTCTGGCGCAGCACCGGCCGGCCAGCCGTCTCCCGACAGCTTGAGCCGGGCCAAGGCCACCTCGGCCGCCTCCTTGTTGTCCAGGCCACGGATGCGCTGGCTCTGCTCGTCGAAGAGACCGACGCGTTTCTTCGTGCCGGGCAGCGTGCAGTACCAGCAATCCGTCTGTTGCCAGTGCCAGGCCGAGCCGTGCGATTGCCGCCGCTTGCGTTTCCGTGCCATCGTTCTTCTCCTGCGCCGCGTGCTCACTTCACGCCAGTGGCCTGCCCCAGAGGTTCTTGGTAATGCTGGCCCCACTCCTTGCCGTAGTGCTCGAACGCTACCTTGGGCGTATCGGCCAGCGTCTCCATCGAGCAGCCGGCGCCACCGTCCGCGCTCGGTCTCGATCACATCGCCCGCCGTCAGGCGCGCCAACTCGCAAAAGGGCCGTAGCCCGGTGTGAATCGCCACGAACAAGAAATCGCGGAACAGTTCAGACGCCGCGCCGTAGAGGGCTTGCTCGTCATCGGGCGCGAACGACTGCAACCGTGGCCGGGTAGGAGGCTTCTTCAAGCCAGCGAGCGGATTGCGCACCTCGTACGTATTCTCCGCCAGGTTGAACGCCGCTAGCACGATGGCGATGGCG
>JAEUIF010001167.1 GCA_016795185.1 Planctomycetia bacterium
CTTCAGGCGGCTGAGTCGCTCGCCGCCTGAAGGCGGAACTACGAACTTCGGGTCGGAACGAACCCCGAAACCGCCCAGTTACTAAAATACGACGCATCCAAATATCTTCATCGGAAGGGACAACAGCCGTGCCATACGTCAACCCAAAATCGTTGATGGACCGCCTGAACACCACCTGCCGTCAGGGCCTGGAAGGCGCGATTGGCCTGTGTTTCAGCAACACCAATCCGACCGTGGAGATTGAGCACTGGTTGCTGAAGCTTCTGGAACCGGCCAACACCGACCTGAGCCGCATCTTCAAGCACGTGGATGTCGATCTCGGACGACTGAAAGCGGACCTGACGCGCAGCGTGGAAAAGTTCCGGCGCGGGCACAACCGCGCGCCGTCGTTGTCGCCGGAGATTCTCGACCTGATGCGCGAAGCCTGGACCATCGGCAACCTCGGCTTCGGTTCCAGCCGCATCCGCACCGCCTGGCTCATCACCGCGCTCTTGACCGAACGCAGCCTGGCGCCGCGGGCGCGCGATGCTTCCGGCGAGCTGGCGCGCATCATCCCCAAGGTCACCGAACTGACCGACATTTCCGACCAGGAAGCGCAGCGCAAAGCCCAGATGCAGATGCACGCGCTGATTGGCAGCACCGTGGAAGAGGAGCAAGCGGCAGCCGAAGCCGCCAGCGTTCCCGCCGGCGCGCCGGGCGCGCCGCGCCCCGCCGGTGATTCCAAGACGCCGTCGCTCGATCAGTTCACCGCCAATCTCACCGAACGGGCCAAGAAGGGCCAGATCGATCCGGTCATCGGCCGCGACTTCGAAATTCGCCAGGTCATCGACATCCTGACCCGCCGCCGGCAGAACAACCCAATCCTCACCGGCGAAGCGGGCGTCGGCAAGACCGCCGTGGTCGAAGGCTTTGCCCTGCGGATCGCCAGCGGCGACGTGCCGCCGCCGCTAAAAAACGTCACCCTGCGCACCCTGGACCTCGGCCTGCTGCAAGCAGGCGCGGGCGTCAAGGGCGAGTTCGAGAACCGGCTGAAGTCCGTCATCCAGGAAGTGAAAGCGTCGCCGACGCCGATCATCCTGTTCATCGACGAGGCGCACACCATGATCGGTGCCGGCGGCGCGGCGGGCCAGGGCGATGCCGCGAACCTGCTCAAGCCCGCGCTGGCACGCGGCGAATTACGCACCATCGCGGCCACCACCTGGATGGAGTACAAGAAATACTTCGAGACCGACCCCGCCCTGAAGCGCCGTTTCCAGGTGGTGAAGGTGGACGAACCCGACGAGGCCCGCGCCATCCGCATGATGCGCGGCGTGGCCAACTCGCTGGAAAAGCATCACCTGGTGCGCATCCTCGACGAAGCCATCGAGGATTCGGTCAAGCTCTCCAGCCGCTACATCACCGACCGCCAGCTGCCCGACAAGTCGGTCAGCCTGCTCGATACCGCCTGCGCCCGCGTCAACCTCAGCCGCACCGCCACTCCGGCCGCGCTGGAAGACTGTCAGCGCGAACTGGATCAACTCGAAGTCGAAATCGGCATCCTGAACCGCGAATGCGCCGTCGGCGTGGACCACCATGAACGCCTGGAAGAACTGACGACCCAGAAGACTGCCGCCGAGCAGCGCAAAGCGGACCTGGATAAGCGCTGGGAAGATGAGAAGAAGCGCGTCGAGAAAATCCAGGAGTTGCGCGAGAAGCTGGAAGCCCACCTCGCCGCGGGCAGCGCCCCCGACAAGGCCAAGGACAAGCTGAAGCCCGAGGACGAACGCAAGTGCCGCGAGGAACTGGTCCAGCAAGAAAAGGAACTGCAAAAGCTCCAGGGCGAAACCCCGCTGGTGCATTCCGAGGTGGATAGTCAGTCGATTGCCGAGGTCGTCTCCGGCTGGACCGGCATCCCGGTCGGCAAGATGGTGCTCGATGAGATCAAGACCGTGCTGAACCTCCAGAAGACGCTGGAGGAGCGCATCATCGGCCAGTCGCACGCGCTGAAGATTCTGGCCGAGCGCATCCAGACCTCGCGCGCCAGCCTGACCGATCCGCGCCGGCCCATCGGCGTCTTCATGCTGGTGGGGCCGAGCGGCGTCGGCAAGACCGAGACAGCGATGGCCCTGGCCGACATCCTCTACGGCGGCGACCGCAACATGGTGGTCATCAACATGTCGGAGTACAAGGAAGACCACAAGATTTCCCGCCTCACCGGCTCGGCCCCTGGCTACGTCGGCTACGGCGAGGGCGGCGTGTTGACCGAGGCTGTCCGGCGCAAGCCCTACAGCATCGTGCTGCTCGACGAGGTGGAAAAGGCCAACGTCGCGGTGCAGGAAATCTTCTATCAGGTCTTCGACAAGGGCACCTTGCAGGACGACAAGGGTCAGGAAGTCAATTTCAAGAACACCATCATCCTGCTGACGTCCAACGTCGGCACCGACACTATCATGAAAGTCTGCGCCGACCCGGAAACCATGCCCGACCCGGCGGGGCTAGGCGAGCAATTGCGGCCCGACTTGCTCAAGGCGTTCAAACCCGCGCTGCTGGGCCGCATCAATATCGTGCCCTACTACCCGCTCAGCGACGAGGTGCTGCGCCTGATTATCAAGCTGCAACTCGGCCGCGTGGGCAAGCGCTTCCTGGAAAACCACAAGGCGGTCTTCACGTTCGACGACAACCTGCTGGAGACCATCGCCAGCCGTTGCAAGGAAGTCGAAAGCGGCGCGCGCAACATCGACCACATCATTTCCGGTACCCTGTTGCCGGAAATCTCCAAGGAAGTGCTCAGCCGGCTGGCCGAGGGCAAGGCCATCGAAAAGGTCCACGTCGCGGTGGATGGCGAGGGCAAGTTCGTTTATCAGATGAGCTAACGCGATTGGGTGGCACGTCCCTCGGTACTCCGAGGGCGTGTGTACCCTTGCGGCGACTTCACAACCGTTGAATGGCACGTCTATCGCACGCCCACGGAGTACCGAGGGTCGTGCCACCCGGCTGTAGCT
>JAEUIF010001173.1 GCA_016795185.1 Planctomycetia bacterium
CTTCAGGCGGCGAGTCGCTCGCCGCCTGAAGGCGGAACTACGAACTACAGGCCGAGCGTTTTTCGGAATCGACTCTCGTCTTGCCGAGCCGGACGCCAAACGGTTAAAGTCGCTGATTGGTTGTCATCGTCGCCGCCAGGACGCAGCCGACATGCACCGCTTCGCGCTAAAATCGCTTGGCCCCACCATCAGCCGCCTTCAACGCCGGCTGCTCCAGCCCGTCTTGCTATGGTCGCTGTTCACCGCCGTACTGCTCGCCGGGAGCATTCCCTATGCGGTCAAGGCCAGCGAGCAGGCATCCGCGTTCGTGCGCTGGCACAACCAGATACAGAACCTCCTGGCCGACGCGGACATCTACCTGGAACACAACTTTCCCAATCCGCCCATGATGGCGTTGCTGCTCTATCCGCTGACCATCGTGCCGCCGGTGGTAGGAGCGCTCTGCTGGTACTTCCTCAAAGTCGGCATGGGCTTGCTGGCCGTCGCCTGGTGCCTGCGACTCGTGGCAGGTCCACGTGCAGGCTCACTGCCGGCCTGGGCGCTCGGCCTGGTGCTGCTGCTGGCGCTGCGGCCGTTCCTGGGCGACCTGTCGCACGGCAATGTCAATCTATTCATTCTCTTCCTGGTGACGGCGACGCTCTACGCCTACCACCAGCGCTGGGACTTCTCCGCCGGCCTGGTACTGGCGCTGGCGGTGGCCTGCAAGGTGACGCCCATACTCTTCCTGCCGTACTTTCTCTGGAAGCGCGCCTGGACGCTGCTCGCCGGGTCGCTCGTGGGCTTGCTGCTGTTTCTGATTGCGATTCCGGGTGCATGTCTTGGACTGGAGCGCAACGTCCAGTTGCTGCACAGCTGGACGGAACAGATGGTGCGGCCCTTCGTGACCTCGGGCCAGGTGCTGTACACCGAACACAACAATCAGTCGCTGCCGGCGACCGTGCTGCGGCTGACGACCGCCAGCCCCTCTTTCTCGGAATGGGTGGTGGATCGCCGAGAACCGACGCAGTATCACAATGTCCTGGAGTTGCCACCCGCTGCCGCGCGCTGGCTCATCAAGGCTTGCTTCGCCCTGTACGGCGCGGTGGTGCTGCTGACGTGCCGCACCGAACGCAACACGGCCGAGCCGTGGCGGCTGGCAGCGGAATTCAGCCTGGTGATGCTGGGCATGCTGCTCTTCAGCGAGCGCACCTGGAAACACCATTGCGTGCTGCTGTTGCTGCCCTGCGCCGTGCTGGTGTGCCGACTGGCCAGCGAAGCGCTGGACGCGGTGCAGCGCAGGATAATCGTGAGCGTGCTCGTGGTGAGTATCGCGCTGATTAGCTCGACCAGCACCGGACTGCTGCCCAACGCGGCGGCGAAACTGGCGCAGGTCTACGGAGCCTATGTCTGGGCCAACCTGTTGCTGGCGGGGGCGCTCGCCTGGTTGTTGACAGGCAAGGCAGGTGAGCGAGCCGGCGAACGTTGTGAGTGAGATCAGCCGTTCAGGATTTCCCGCAGCGCCTGCATGGTGTTCGGACGGCCGTCGGCCCACAGCCATTCCGGGCGCAGCCAGAAGCCGGGCAGGACTTCGCTGTGCAGGTTGCCTTGCTTGGGCCGCACTTCGCGATACTTGCCCTTGGGACCGAGACGCAGCAGCGTGACCTTGCGTTCGATCTCATCGACGATCCAGTATTCCAGCACGCCGAAGCGCTCGTACTGGCTGCGCTTCTTGCCATAGTCGCGTTCGACGCTGTCGGGAGAGACGATTTCCATCGCCAGGTCGGGTGGACCTTGCACCCTGCCGCACTTGATCCGGTGGGCATGTTGACGGGCGACGAAGGCAATGTCGGGCTCGGGCGCGTTGGTGTCGTCAAGTTGAAACGCGACGCGCGACAGAAAAATCTCACCCAGGACTTTTTGCTCGACGTACAAATGCAGTAGGACCGCGAGCCACTTCACCAGACGGTTGTCGTCGGTGTTCTCGGGCGAGGCCATGTAAATCACTCCGTCAATGAGGTCGGCTTTTTCGTGCTCCTTGATGCGCGCACAGTATTCGTCGAAGGTGCAGCGCTGGAACTTTACGGCTGCGGACATGGCGCGTTCTCCGGTGTCGGCTTTTAACCCATCGTAACATAGCCGGCAACTGGCATTGAAAAACAAAAACCGGCCCGGCTCCTTCGCGCGAAGGAACCGAGCCGGTAGTGTTACGTACCAAACCGCACGCGGGTTAACCGTGTGCGGCGAAACTAGCTCAGCAGCTTATCGATGACCCTGCCTTCGCGGAACAGCGCGATCGGGCGGCCGGTCGGGGTTTGCAGTTCGTGCATCGGGTCGATGCCCATCGCGTGGAAGATCGTGGCGGCCACATCGTCCGGGGTGCAGGGCTCGGTGGCGGGGGCCATGCCCTGGGCGTCGGTGGTGCCGTGGGCGTAGCCCTTCTTGAAGCCGCCGCCCGCGAGGACGACCGACAGCGACCGCGCCCAGTGGTCGCGGCCGGCGCGCTGGTTGACCTTCGGCGTGCGGCCGAACTCGCCCGCGCAGTAGACGATGGTGCTGTCCAGCATGCCCTGGTCGGACAGGTCCTTGATGAGCGTGGCCAGCACGCGGTCGGTTTCGGGCTGCAACCGGCTCTTGTGGCTCGTGAACGTGCCCTGGTGGGTGTCCCAGCCGCCGATGCTGACGGTGACGAAGCGGACGCCCGCCTGGACCAAGCGGCGAGCCGCCAGAGCGCCGAGGCCCGCGCCGCTGGTGCCGTAATCGTCGCGCAGCGACTGCTTTTCCTGGTTCAGATTGAATGCCTTCTTGGTCTTGTCCGAACGCAGGATTTCCAGGGCCTGCTTGTGGAAAGCGTCAAGACCTTCCGCCAGGTCGGACGACTTGTCCAGCGTCTTGAAGTGGCTGTCAAACGCTTGCAGCAGCTGGTCGCGGTTATCGAGTTCTTCCAGGGTGAAGCCATTCGGCAGCGTGATGCCGCGGACGCGCAGCGTGTTGCCTCCGCCCTTTTCACCCTGAGCGCGGCCGCCCGCGCCTTCGACGGTGAACGGGTTGTAGGCGGTGCCCAGGTAGCCCGCGCCGCCAGCCGCGCCGTTGCGCAGGTCGCTGAAGGTCACGTAAGGTGGCACGCCCACGTCGGCGGGCAGCAGTCGGCTGGCGACCGAGCCCAGCGACGGATATTGCAGTGCCGGCGTCGGCTTGTTGCCCGTGGTCATCCAGACGGTGCCCGGCCCGTGGTTCGGGATGGTGTGATGCACCGAGCGGACGATGGTGCATTTATCCATCACGTCGGCCATCTTGGGCAGGTGCTCGGAAATCTGGATGCCAGCCGCCTTGGTGTCGATCGGCTTGAACTCGCCGCGGATGGTTTCCGGGGCATTGGGCTTCAGGTCCCACATGTCGATGGTGGCGGGGCCGCCAGCCAGCCAGAGCATGATGACGGAGGTCGCCTTCTTGCTGCGCCCCTCGGTCTTGGCCTGGGCTTCCAGACGGAGCAAGTCCGGCAGGTTCAGGCCGAACAGGCTGGCAGCGCCGATCTTGAGGAAATCGCGGCGGTGGAACCCCTCGCAATCGGTACGGTACGTGGTCGCCATGATGATCGTCCTTTCGAGTCTGAACTCGCCCCCGGTCGGTGGGCCGAGGAATTTGCCCTGGTTGCACCCCCCATTTGGTCCCCGCCAGGGTTTCGGGGAGGGTAGGCTTGGTTGCTGCTTTTCCGGGCGAGCGGCGGGCGGGGGCCCGCTGTTCGTGGTGTCGGCGACTGGCTGTTTCTCAACAGCGGGCTCACGCCCGCCGCTCGCCAAGAGCCGACCCACGACCGCGTTCGGCCGCTTAGTGATTCAAAATGAACTCGCGCGTGTTAATTAGCGCCCACAGCGTATCGGTGATCGCCGTCTGGCGGTCCTTCTTGCGCTCCAGGTAAGTCTTGAAGGCCAGCTTTTCCTTGTCGGTGGGCAAGCGGGTCAGCGTGGCCAGGAAGAGTTCCTCGACGATCTCGTCGTCGGACTTCTTGCTCTTCAGCAAGGTCTGCGCCCGGCCGTTGCCCGACGACAGCTTGCTCAAAATGCTCTGGTCGGTCATGCGGAACAGGGTCTGCGGCAGCGCGGGCTCCAGGGCACGGTCGCAGTCGCAGGCCGAGGTGCGCGACGGACGGCCAAAGATGCGGAAGATCTGCGCCACCGTCTGGTTCTGCACCCGGCTGGAACCAACCTCGATGGCCCGGCAGTTCGGCGGCGCATCGGTACCGAAGTTTTCGGAAACGCCCAGGGCGGTGTTCAGGGCATCGACCACGACTTCGGCCATCATCGGCCGGACGAAGGAGTGCGAGAAGTTGTCGCGGTCCAGCTCGTTGGTCTTGTTGGGCAGCGCCGACAGCTGATACGTCCGAGAATTCAGGATGACCCGTTCGATGTGCCGCAGGTCGTACTTCTTCTCGGCGAACTCCTTGGCCAGCGCATCGAGCAGTCCGGGATTCGACGGCGGGTTGGCCTGGGAGAAGTCATCGACCGGATGGACGATGCCGATGCCGAAGTAATGGCCCCAGACGCGGTTGACGAAGCTGCGCGAGAAAAACGGGTTCTCCGGAGCGCGGAGCCACTCGAACATCGCGGCGCGATAGTCCTTGTTCCCTTCGGTCGCGATTTCCGGCCCGCCCAGCGTCTTGGGTTTCAGGGTGACGTTGGTTTCCGGGTGGGACATCAGGCCCTTGGGCGCGGCGACGTAGATCTCCTTGGCCACGAACTTCTGATTGTTCTTGGCGGCCGTCTGGGCCTTGTTGAACTCGTCGATGGCTTTCTTGGCGTCCGGGGAGGCCCCGAAGCTCAGCTGGCTGAAAATGTTGGCGTATGAGCGGTAATCGGCCTGCGTCCAGCGGTCCATTGGGTGCTTGTGGCACTGGGCGCATTCCAGACGGATGCCCATGAAGGCGGCGGCGGTCTTCTCGCCCCACTGCTCGATGGGCACGTTCATCTGCCGCCGCCAGAACAGGTCGAGGCTGGCGCGCTCGGCGTACTTGTTCTCGAAACCCTTACCGAGGGCTTCCTCGTTCTCCTTGACCTCCTGAATCCATTCCTCGGCGGGCTTGCCGTCGCGGCTGGTGGCGGTCAGCACGCCGCGAACGATCTCGTCGTAGGGCATGTTGTCCTGAACGCGCTTGCGGAACCAGTCGTGCCACATCTGGCTGCGCTTGGGCTTCAGCTGCTGCGGGTTTTCCAGCAAGTCGGTGTTGTTGCCGGTGATGTCGCTGAACTTGGTCGCCCACAGGGCGGCGTGCAGCGGGTGGGCCAGCAGCTCATCGATCTTCTTGGCCCGCTTGTCGGCGGACTTGTCGGCCAGGAAGGCACGGACTTCGTCGGGGGTGGGCAGGCTACCGATGGTGTCGAGCGTGACGCGGCGGAGGAACTCCGCGTCGCCGGACAGGTCGGACGGGACGATATTGAGTCGCCGGAGCTTGGCGAACACTTCGCGGTCGATGAAGTTGACCTCGGCCACCGCCGGATACTTGAAGCCCGGTTCGGTGGGCATCGGCACCAGCACGCGCACCGGCATGACCGTGCCGCGGTAGCTGACGATGATGGCGGCGTCGCCCGGTTGCAGGCCCTTCACGCGGCCGAGGTTATCGACCTCGGCGACCGCCTCGTTATTCGTGCGGTAATCGGCGAACGGGGTGACATTGACTTCCCGGCCGTCGGCAAACTTGGCCACCACGGTGAGGGGCTGCGTCTCGCCCGCCTTACGGTAGGCGTGCTCGGCGGGCGTGATGGTCAGCGAGGCCACATCGCCGGAGCCCTTTTGCCAGGTCGCACCGGACGCGATCCATTCGCGGAGCACGTTCCACTGCCAGGAGCCGGGGCTGAAGCGCCGGCCGCCGCCGTGCTCGGTCAGGCCCGCGCCCTTGACCAGCAGCAGGCTGGTATCCGGATCGGCGGGGTTGATGCGCCGGCCCAAGCTCTCGCGCGTGACGGCGGCGTAGTCGATGCTGGGGTCGTAGCCGAACAGCGACAGCCGCAGCCCGCCCTTGCCCTGGAACGAGCCGTGGCACGAACCGGAACTGCAACCGAGGCGCACGAACAGCCCCATGACGTGCTGCTCGAAATCGACCTTGTCGATCTTGGCGTTGTCGGGCAGCGTGATGGGCGCGGCCCGCAGGTCGGCGGTGGGAGCCAGGATGAAGGCCAGGCTCAAGACGGCGGCCAGCGGCAAGCGCGGCAGATTGAAAGCGAACATGCGTTCGTCCTCCGAGATCGGCAAGGGCTCGCGTCCCGGTGACTAGCACCCCCCTGGGGACCGCGAACCTGGGCGAAATTCTTCGGGCTGGAACGATCAACGGATTCCTCGTGAATCCGAGCTAGACGAAAATCAACGTCCGAACTAACCCCGTTGTCTCGTGCTGGTACTGGGCAATGTTTCGGGCAGGCGGTTCGGTTGGCTCGAATGGCAGGTCGGTTGGCAACGTCGTTGTTTCACCAAGGATAGGCCAAATTCCAGCGGGTTAGGCTGTTGGTGTTACAGAATTCCGAAAAGATTTGGGAACTCACCAGGTGCCTAACTTAAATCGATGCAACGACAAGCGTTTACGATGCTACGTCTACGCGCAATTATGAGGCCGTGCGACTGCGAGAATTACAGTTGTTTGGACAGGTTGACAATAAACGTAGCTGACAGCTTTCGCTGAGACCAGAAAATTCAGCCGCGGACATATGGCACAATCGCCGACAACTACAGACGCGCGAATCGCTACGCCAAGTCTGGCGAAATATCTGGGCGTAACACCGCGATGACGTTCAACTAGTTGACAATCTCGACGACTGCTTCAACGTCCGATCCACGGGGGCAGCAATCGACAATCAAGCCGTACCGCGTTTCGCTCTCGGAAAGGAAATTCTCGCCAATGCCATCCGACCATTGGCCAGTCGTGTACTCCTTGAGGAAGTCGAGCTGGCGTGGTTCAAGTTCGCGCGTGGTCTCGTACTCGGTAACCACCCAGAGTTCATTTACATCCGGTTTATAGACGAAGGTCAAATAACCACCGGGCCGCAAAGTCGACGCGACAGCGTTCTCCAACTTGAACCGCTCTAGGCTGTCCCTTGCCGCTTCATCGTTGGGATTCTCCCGGACGTATTGTTCTGAAAATGCAGTATCCATTCCGCCAATGAAGTCGGTGAACCGTTCATCCTCATATCGGGTGTTGTGTAGCCCCGCAAGGGTGTCAGGATCATTCACACTCTCGTGCTTCGCCTCCATGTACCAGGGTCGCTCAGGGTCGCGTTTATACACGCCAACGCGCTGCGAGATGGATACGCGCATCGTCTCGACCTGCGGTGGGATTCTTTCACCAGATTGTCAGCGTACTTTGCCGCGAAGCGATGAATCAAAACCGCCGTTTCTAACGCTCACACGCAAACCACCGTGCCCAGCAGCGGCGCGTTGGCGTCCTTCAGGGATTGGAAGAACGGCTCCGTCGCGGCGAAGCTGCCGCTCGGGCCGTTCATGACCGCGACGATGCCGTTGACGTAGGCGGCGAGGATTTCGTTGTCGGTCGCGTGCCCTGCCACGGCTGGGCCGACCACGAGAATCAGCGAGAATTGCTTCCGCAGCGCTTGCAGCATGTCCTTCATTGGCTCGGAAGCCAGGGCGTCGGTGGTGTCGTGCGGGCCGCCGGACGGCATGTAGGAGACGCCGCGCATGCTCGTGGGGTGGATGAAGTCATTCAGGTTCTGGCCCTCGAAGACCAGATACTGCACCAGGCCGGACTGACAGGGATCGGCGTCGCTCAAAGCGGAGCCACCCTCGGACGCTACTTCCACGGGTCGCTCGACGAACTTGACCAGGCTCGATAGTTCGGCGCGGGCGATGCGCGCGTCGAGGATCAGCACTTTTTCGTCGCGCATGGCCAGGTAATGGCTGGTCGCGGCGGCCAGGTCGTCCACTTCCTCGCCCTCGTTCAACGGACTCAAGAGAATCGCGCCGCCCTTGGTGGTGACGTACTGCCGCAATCGCAGTGCCAGGCCGCGGGCTTCTTCGAGGCTCAGGCGCTTGGGCTGCCCGGTGCCGGAGGTGCGGGCCAGGATCGGCAGCTTCAGCTTGCTGGCCAGCGATTCCGCCTTCCAGCCATCGGAACGCATCGCCAAGCCGAGGATCAGCGCCAGCACCAGCATCATCGGCAGGCCGAACGCGGCGGCGATCAGCTTCTTGGCGTTGGAAGAGTAAGGTTCCAGAGCGGGCTTGGCCGGCGAGTAGATGACGAGTTCGCGCACCTCGCTGCTCTTGGCCTTGCGTAAGGCCGTGATCTGGCGGTCCAGGTCCTGGCGTTCTTTTTCGAGGTTCTCCAGCGCTTGCTCGGGGCCTTCTGCCTTGCGCTGCACGTCGATGAGGCGCTTCTGCTCGTCGGTGCGCGACTGCATGGTTTTCTTCAACCCTTCGAGCGCGCCCTGCGTCTTGATGACGGTCGCCTCCAGTTCGCGCAGCCGGTCCTTCTCCTTCTGAATCTGGCCACCAGTCGGGTTCTTCTTCTCGTCCTCGTAGGAACGCTCCGACAGCGCGACCAGGTCTTTCAAGGACTTGTACTGCGCTTCCAGGACGGACGCCTCGTCGCGGATTTTCTCGTACTCGACACGGGCGATGACGCGCGCCTGGAACAGCCGTTCCACATCGTTCAGCTGCTTGTTCGCCGCCTTGTACTGCACCTCGAGGGCGCTGAGCTGGCCCTTTTCCGCCTTCAGCTGGCGTTCGAGGTCTTGCAGGCGCTTCTTGTACTCCTCGTCGAATTCCTTGGGGAGCACCTGGTTCTTGGCGTCCTCCTGGAGCTTGACCAGCCGTTTCTGCTGCTGCCGGATTTCCTCCT
>JAEUIF010001178.1 GCA_016795185.1 Planctomycetia bacterium
GGGCGGTCGCCTTCCGGTCGGCGCTCGCCTTCGGGCCGGCGTTGCGGCGGACCACCAGGGCCGCCGCCAGGTCCACCAGGACCGGGGCCAGCGCCCGGGCCGCCGGGCGCGGCACTGCCCTGCGGATTCTGCTCGCGGAGCAGCGCCCGCCGCGACAGCTTGACGCGGTCCTGGTCGTCGATGGCGATGACCTTCACCTGGAGCCGGTCGCCGACCTTGCAGACGTCCTCGACCCGGCCGACGTACTTGTCGTCCAGTTCGCTGATGTGGCACAGGCCGTCGCGGCCTGGCATGATCTCGATGAACGCGCCGAATTCCTTGACCGAAGTCACCTTGCCTTCGTAGACCTTGCCGATGCGCACTTCCTCGGTCAGCGCTTCGACCCGCATCCGGGCTGCCTCGGCGGCGGCGCTTTCGGAATGCGAGATGTAAACGGTGCCGTCGTCCTCAATGTCGATCTTGGCGCCGGTGGCTTCCTGGATGCCCTTGATGGTCTTGCCGCCGGGACCGATCAGCAGGCCGATCTTTTCGGGGTTAATCTTGATCGTCAGCAGCCGCGGCGCGTAAGCGCTGATGCCGCCGCGCGGTGCCCGGATGGTACCGAGCATCTGACGAAGAATTTCGCGGCGGGCATCCTTGGCCTGCTCCAGCGTGGCGCGGATGATGGCTTCGTTGATGCCGTCGATCTTCAGGTCGAGCTGGATGCCGGTGACGCCGTTCTGCGTGCCCGCCACCTTGAAATCCATGTCGCCGAAGTGGTCCTCGTCGCCCATGATGTCGGTCAGCAGGGCGAAGCGCTCGCCGTCCTTGACCAGCCCGATGGAGATGCCGGCCACCGGGTTGGTGATCGGCACGCCGGCATCCATCATCGACAGCGTGCCGCCGCAGACCGACGCCATGCTGGACGAGCCGTTCGATTCCAGGATGTCGGACACCACGCGGATCGTGTAGGGGAACTTCTGCGGGTTCGGGATGATGGCCTTCAGGCTGCGCTCGGCCAGCGCGCCGTGGCCGATCTCGCGCCGACCCGGCCCGCGGATCGGCCGGCATTCGCCGACGCTGAACGGTGGGAAGTTGTAATCGAGCATGAACTTCTTGCTGTACTCTTCGCCGATGCCGTCCACGCGCTGCTCGTCGCTAACGGTGCCGAGGGTCGTCGTCACCAGGGCCTGGGTCTCGCCGCGCTGGAAGACGGCGGTGCCGTGGGTGCGTGGCAGCACGCTGACTTCGCACTTGATCTCGCGCAGGTCTTTTAACCCCCGGCCGTCGATGCGCCTGCTCTCATTGAGAATGAGATCGCGGACGACGCGCTCTTCGAGTGCGGCGAAAGCAGCCGACACCTGTTCGGGGGTGTGCGGGCCGTCGCCGGTTTCGGGCACCAGTTCCTTGAAGACCGTTTCGCGCAGCTCCTTGATCTTGTCGGCGCGGGCGTGCTTGCCGGCGGTCAGCTTGCGCGTCTTGAACTCCTCGTAGTACTTCTGCCGCACTACTTCGAGGGCGGCGTTCGCGGGAGCTTCGGCGGGGGCCTCCTTGCGGCCCAGGCCCGCCTTCTCGCGCAGCTCTTCGATCAGCTGAATGATCTTCACGATGTACTGATGGCCGAACAGGATGGCTTCGAGCATGTGCTCTTCGGCCATTTCGCGGGCGAAGCCCTCGATCATGGTGATGGCGTCGCGCGTGCCCGACACGATCAGGTCCAGCTCGCTCTCTTCCATCTGGGTGTGCGTGGGCATCACGACCAGTTCGTTGTTGATGCGCCCGACCCGGATGGCGGCCGTCGGCTTGAGGAAGGGAATGTGCGAAATGTGCAGCGCGGCGCTGGCACCGATCATGGACAGAATGTCGGGATCGTTTTCGCGATCGGCCGACAAGGTGGAGGCCATCACCTGTACTTCGCGGAAGTAGCCGGCGGGGAACAGCGGCCGGATGGGCCGGTCAATGAGCCGGCTGGTGAGGATTTCCTTGGTGGTGGGTCGGCCTTCGCGCTTGATGAAGCCGCCGGGGAACTTGCCGGCCGCGTAGGTCTTTTCCCGGTAATCGACGACCAGGGGAAAGAAATCGCGCCGGTCGTCGGCCTCGCCTTCGACGGCGGTCACCAGCGTGACGGTATCGCCGTACTGGACGACCGCAGCGCCGTGGGCTTGCTTGGCCCAGCGGCCAGTTTCAATGCTGAGTTGTTGCGCACCGAGACTGAGTTCCACACGACATGCCTGCACGGGTACATTCCTCGCATGTGCCGGCAGGAGGCGGGTACGAACGAGAAGCGGCAAGCAAAACGCAACAAAGGGAAAAAGGAAAAAGCGAGAAGCATCCGTTCCGCGCGTTTTCCTTTTTCCCGTTGGCTATTTTACTTGCGGAGGCCAAGCCGACCGATGACCGCCAGGTAGCGGGTGCGGTCCTTGCCGCGCAGGTAGGTCAACATGCCGGACCGCTTGCTGACCATCTTGAGCAGGCCGCGCCGGCTGGCGTGGTCCTTCTTGTGCGTGCGCATGTGCTCATGCAGCTCATTGATGCGTGCCGTGAGCAGGGCAATCTGCACTTCCGGCGAGCCGGTATCCTTCGGGTCGCGCCGATACTGGTCAATGATTCCCGTCTTGCGGTCCTTGGTAATCGCCATTGCGTCCTCGTTGCCTTCGCCCGTACCTCTCCTGCCTTGCCAATCTTAAACTGCAACGCTGTTAAGTCTTAGTGAATGTATCAAGGCGCGAAGAGATTGCAAGGGCGAAAATGATGCTGCAAGGGTAGGCCGCCGTGGCTGGCTTCAACTGGCGGCCTGGGGGAACAGCGCGTTGCCGACTGCCGTCCGCTCACGGGTATCGACGATATCCAAGGGATTGCATGAATGCGATTTTGCCGAGGAGGTCCGGGTCCAGCCCAGCCATTTCGTGGTAAAGTTGGAACGCCGTGAGGCATTGGCCATCTTTACAAGCGCGTTCATGGTTGTCCCACAATTCGTACATATCACAGATGTACGGCAGACGGGAACCCGCCAGTACAATACCGATTCGCTCACCGAACAGGTCCGGGAAACGAGGATGGGTGACGACCGCTTGCGAGTGGGGAAGTTCCAGGCCCGTGCCCTGCGTGCAAAATTCCGTCGAAACCACAATCCGGGGCGTCACTAACAGCAACAGGTGCTCGGTTTCCTCGCGGTGGCGCAACCCGTCAAAATTTGTCCCGAGCAGATCGGCAAGCATGCCGCCCAACTCACTGGCCACCTGGCGCGTCCGCTTCCAGCCCGCGAGCAAGATTGTCTGTTTGTCGGGCAGCTGGACCGACTCTTCGAGGTTCCAGCGACGAACCCTCGGTTGCTGGACGAACTGGGTGATCGGAACCAGTTCGCCATCCATTCTATCTGGCAGAAGTTGTGGCACATAGCATCCCACCGGCGGCAGTGGCACGGTGGCGGCCACGTCGGTGCAGTGCATTTTCAGGTCGAGCCGCACGCTGCGGATATCGGCCGACACCACGGGCTTCACCTGTATCTGCACACCGACGGGGACCGCCCGCTGCTCGGGCACGAAGACGACGGAGCCATGATGCTCCACAATCTGGACGTTCGTCACGAAGTATTGGTAATCGACGACCTGGAGGCTCGCCGTCTGGCCGTCGAACACGGTCAGCTTGGGCGCGAGGCTGACTTCGCTGCGCTGGTCTTCCTGGATCGTTTCCATCAACTGCGACAACTGACAGTCGTCGAGCACGGCGCGCGTCGCGACTGGCGCGGCGGCCTCGGGTGCGATGCGGTCCAGGTCGGCTTCCTGGGGCTCGATGCCCAGCTGACTGCAAATGCGCTCGAAGGACTCATCCGAGAGCGACAGCAGCCGGGTCTCGATGACCACTTCCAGATGCTTCAGGTCGCGCAGGCCGTTCAGCAATTCGGCGACGCGCTCGTGGATTTCCGGAGTCTGTTCGACGACGAAGGCCATGCCCAGCGGGAAATAGTCGATGGTCCCTGGTCCGCCGCGCGCCTGCCAGCTGGCTGGTGCAATCGCGTGGATGATGAGCTTGATCAATTCGTTTTCGGACGTGGCGCGCTCCGCAGACCGGCGTTCGGGCAGCGCCGGCACGGCGGAGGAACTCGGCGGCACGAGATAGTAGTTGTCATGCCCGCCGATGAGGTCGGCGACCGGATAGATCCGTTGGACCAGGGCCGAAGATGAAGCGTCATCCGCCCGGACGTGCGCAACACAAACGCCGAGCAACAACAATCCGAACGACGTGATCCGACCAACCATGAGCGACTCCTTCCGACTCAGTATCCTTTCGGCGCTCTTGTTCGTAGTTCCGCCTTCAGGCGGTTGAGCGACTCGACCGCCTGAAGGCGGAACTACAAACGGGATTTGAAACCGACTTTCAGTATCCGAACTCGCAGCGCAGGAACGGTCCGTGGCTGGTGAAGCCAAGCTTCTGAAAGAAGGCTTCCTCCGGGTTCTCACCGTCGGCGTTGACCCACCACTGCTCGTACTGGTAGCCCGTCGAGAAGCGGAACCAGGGCATGGCTAGCGGCTCCCAGCGCAGGCCAGCTTGCATTTGAATCATCGGTACGCTTTCCGGCCCCTCGGTCTCGACGCCTGCCGAAAAGGTGCCAACCGACGCCTCGATGGTTTGCTCGGCGTCGCCCCAGACCGCGCCGCCGTCGAACTTGCCGAAGAGCGCCCAGCCACCCGTGCCCAGCGCCCGTTGCACTTCCAGGCCCAGGTGCAATCCAGCGCCGCCAAATTGATTCGTGCCCTGGCCGGCGATGACGCCATCGGTGATCAGGGTCTTCAGTTCCATGCTGCTGAAACGCAGGCCGGCATGCCACTGCATGCTCCAAGCGTCCGGCGAGCCGTAACGGCGCGAGACGTAGTCCAGGTCGCAATAGAAGTTATCGATGCTGCTCGTGGCACGGACGGGGCCGAGCAGCGAGTCCCAGCCGTCGCCGCTGCCCTCGCTGTTGACCCCGGCGGCGGTGAAACGCAACGCGCTGCCGGTGTCGAAGCGGTAGCCCAGCTGCCAGGCCCACGCGACCGTGGCGCTTGGATCAGCGGTGGCGAAGTCGGTAAAGTCGCGCATGTGCAGGAAGGCGACACCGAGATCAATGCCGGTAAACCAGCCGTACGGGCGCGGTTCGTCCAGCGGCACGGATTCGGAAAAGTAGGCCGGCGGCGGAGGCGGCGCGGGCGGCGGTGCTGGAGGCACGGGCACGGACGGAATAGGAGTCGGCGGAGGTAGTCGATCCTGGGCCTGGGTCCGGGCCAGACAGTTCCCGAACAGAACGGCCGCCGCCACGACGGTAAGCCAGCGTGCCATGAGGAATCTCCGCAGCGAGGGGAGCAGACCATTCAAAGGCTGCGACTTATACGAAGTGACGGGTAAGGGTGCAAGGGCGGGTTCGTGGCGGTGGCGCGACGGACGAATGCTTACTTCATTTCCAGCGAGTACTCGGCATATCCCAACTCGTCCGTCTGTTGCACCAAGCGGAACGACTTGCCAAAGACAGCCGACTTCAGCCAACCACCTTGCTTCCGGGTTGCCGTGTAGCCTCGGGAGCCGAGGCGCAGGATGTCGAACTCTAGCCGAGCGGCCCAGGGGTTCACGAGCCAGTATTCCGTAATGCCGGCCAAAGCGTAGAGTTTACGAAGGACCACCGTATCCTTTTCGATTGTGCTGGGACTGATCACTTCCAGCACCATGTCGGGGGAACCGTGCAGCTCGACGAGCCCTTCTTCCGATCCCGGCACCAGCCGGGCGCGGCGATTCAGCAGGGCCACCTTGGAGACAAACATACCGTCGGGATTGGTGGACAGGTTCGCCTCATCGTTGCTCAACAGGTAGCCATCCGGAAAGTACCGGCCCAGGCGTTCGCGTTTGGCCAACGGCATCAGCGTGGCGCCCATTTCACCCTTGATCTGGTTATGAACGAACTGTTCCTTGCTCATATCCACCCAGACCTCGCCGTGGATGAAGCTGATGCGACCGCTTTCCGGAAAGTCGTCGGTATGCGCCCAGCGCCGAAACGACGGCAGGTCCTGGACCCAGACGGGAATATGCACCCGTTTCGCATCGACTACAAAGGTACTCATCGGATCGCTTGCCTCCGGCTCGCGGCCACACGTCTTCAAATCCTAAATATCCAACTCTTCCGCCACCGCCAGCGCCGCGGAATCCATGATGAACCGATAGCGGTGCGAAGCATCCTTGCCCAGCAGTTCCACGAACGCCTGGTCGGCTTCGAGATTGGATTCGATGTTCACCTTGAGCAAGGTGCGGTGCTTCGGGTCGAGCGTGGTGTCGGCCAGCGTCTTGGGCGGCATCTCGCCCAGGCCCTTGAAGCGGGTGATGTCCGGCTTGGCGTTGCTCTTGAGCGATGCCAGGATTTCCTCTTTATGCTTGTCGTCGCGCGCCCAGTACGTCTCCTTGCCCACATCGATGCGGTAGAGCGGCGGCTGCGCGATGTAAACGTGGCCCTTGCGGATCAGTTCCGTCATGTGCCGGAAGAAGAAGGCCAGCAGCAGCGTCGAAATGTGATGGCCGTCGGCATCCGCGTCCATGAGGAGGATGATCTTGCCGTAGCGCAGCCCGCCCAGATCGAGCTTTTCGCCGACGCCCGCGCCGATGGCCGAGACCAGCGCCGTCAGTTCGGCGTTGGTCATCACCTTGTTCAGCGCCAGGCCCTCGGCGTTGAGGATTTTGCCCCGCAACGGCAGCACCGCCTGGTTGCGGTTGTTGCGTCCTTGTTTCGCGCTGCCGCCGGCGGAATCGCCTTCGACGATGAACAGTTCCGATTCTTCCAGGTCGGTCGATTTGCAGTCGGCCAGCTTGCCCGGCAGATTCAGGCGGCGCTGCGTGACCGACTTGCGCTTGATCTCGCTGGCCGCCTCGCGGGACGCTAGCCGAGCCTTGGCCGCCAGCACGATGCGGCCCACGATCTGGTCGGCAGCGGTCTTGTTATTGTTCAGCCAGCCTTCGAGGGCGGGCCGCACAAAGTTGTCCACGGCGGCGGCCATTTCCGGGTTGTTCAGCTTTTCCTTGGTCTGCCCCTGGAACTGCGGCTCGCGCAGGAAGACCGACAGCACGCCGACAATGCCCTCGCGGATGTCCTCGGCGGCGATCTCCAGCCCCTTGACCTTGACCTCGTGCGTGGCCATGTAGTTGCGGATGGCCTTGGCAATGCCGGTTTTGAAGCCCGCTTCGTGCGTGCCGCCGCCCGAGGTGCGAATGCCGTTGACGTAGGAGCGGATGACCTCGTCGGTCGCTTCGGTCCATTGCAGGGCGACTTCCATTTTGTCGCCGTTGCCCCGCGCCAGTGTGAAGGGCGACTCGTTGACCACCGGCTTCTGGCCGTCCTTCACCAGCTTGGCCAGGAACTCCGGGATGCCGCCGGGATGGCTCAGCTCGAAGGTCTCTTTGGTGATCTCGTTCTTGAAGCTGATCTTCAACCCACTGTGGATGTAGGCCATGTCCTCCAGGTGGGCCGCGATGACGTGCGGATCGAGTTGCGTGGTCTTGAAGATGTCCGGGTCGGGCTCGAAGTAGATGGAAGTGCCATGCCCGCGGAACGGCCCGAGCTTTTCCAGGCCGCTCGCGGCCTTGCCGCGCTTGAAGGTCATCTCCCATTCGTAGCCGTCGCGGCGGATGGTGGCGACCAACTTGCGCGACAGCGCATTCACCACGGAGGAACCGACTCCGTGCAGACCGCCCGAGTGGAAGTACGCCTCGTTGTCGCCGAACTTGCCGCCCGCGTGCAGCGTGGTCAGCACCAGTTCCAGGCCGGATTTCTTGAACTTGGGGTGCAGATCGACGGGGATGCCGCGGCCATTGTCCACGATGGTCACCGCATCGCCCGTCTTGTGCAGGGTGACGATGATGGCGTCGGCATGGCCGTTCAGGTATTCATCGACCGAGTTATCGACGATTTCCCAGACGAGGTGATGCAGGCCCTTGCGGTCCACATCGCCGATGTACATGGCCGGCCGTTTGCGCACCGGGTCCAGACCTTCCAGGACGGTCAACGAGTCGGCGGTCGTGTATTTGGCGGCAGCACTCATGCAACGGGTTCTCTCTGGAGCAGATGTCAGGCGAATACGTCGTCCACGGTCATGCGCCAACCGGGAACGGCAGGCTCCGCGTCGGCAATAGCGCCCTTGCGAAATACGACGGGCTGATGCGGCGCGGCGGCACGATAGAGCGTCACCGTTTCGGCCAGGGGATCGACGTCCCAGACCGCCAAGGTGCCGGCCGCGAAATAGTCGACGCGCTTGGCGGCATACTCGGCGTTCGCCGCCGGGCCGTAGTCGTTCTCGCTACGGACTTCAGCGGCAAAGGTTGGCGGACCTTCGATGAAACGCATCGAATTGGCGGGCAATGGCCCGTCGTAATAGGAGGCGTCTGGCGAAAAGGACTCGCGACCTGACGGCATCTCGGACACGGCAAAGCCCATACTGTCCGTGTAGGCATGGCCCTTTCCTCTGGATCGCGAGTACACTCTCAGGCTCACAAAGATATTCCCGGCGACCTGATTGGGCCGATGACCCGTTGCCATGCGGACAATCCTCCCGCCAATCAATTCGGCCTGACCTTCCATGCGATACAGGTCATCCAGGGTCGCACGCACTTGTCCAATCGAGGCCATGTTGTTGCCTCCGGCGAAGTTCAACGAACCAGCTTACAGCGTCCCACCGTTGGGCCAGAACTTCCAGTGCGTGTTCGGCGCTTCGGTCGGTTTGTAGAAGGCGGGGTCGCCGCCGACCAGCATGCGCGACAACATGCGAAACGTGTTGCTGGCGCTGGGCAGCACGCCTTTGGCCAG
>JAEUIF010001184.1 GCA_016795185.1 Planctomycetia bacterium
GGGCCCCCCCCGGGCGGTCGGCTCCCCCCCCCCCCCCCGCGGGGCGGCCGCCCGGGGGCGCCCCACCCCCGGTACCGGCGAGCCAGAGAGCCTTCCATGTCCCAGGTCTGGCGGTAGACAGAGCCTCCGAAACTCGGTGGACCGCCCGTTCGCGGGCGGTCCATCCTTTCCCTTTCCGAAAACTCAGAGGCCGCGCGGGGTAGACCGATGCCACTTCGCCTGGAAGACGTCCGTCGGGCCTGGGAGGCCCGCGACCCCGATCTGGTTCCCCTGCTCGAATCGCTGGCCAATCAACCCGATCCCGAACCAAAGACGCCCCCGCGCGACGGGGCACTCACGTTCGATAAGTTCTTGAACGAGCTGCGCGGCCGGACATTTCGTCGCAAGACCAAGGAAGAACAGGCCGCCTATCGCATCGAAACCCTGAAAGCACTCGAAGCACCCACGGCCGAGGTGCCGTTGCCGGATCGGCTACGAAGCCACGAGATCATCCTGCAACTCTGGCGCGACGACACTCCGTTCGCCCGCCTGTGCTTGTTGCGGGTTATCGCCGGGGTGCCGCTGGTGCACGGTCCCTGGCGGGCGCTCAAGCGCATCTTCAAGGAAGCCGAAGCGAAAGAAGACACGGAGGTTCTCGGCGCGCTGGCCGCTCGTTTCGACATGGCCCGGTCGCGCGGCAATGGCCAGGTCAGCCAGCTCACGCTGGGCTACCTCTGCCGGCGGGCGTGGCGCTACCTGCGCCGCTTGGGGCAAACGCTGCCGGCCTGCTACGCGGATGTCGCCGTCGATTTCCTCGCTCCGTACACCGATGAAACGAACTGGCCGCTCACCTGGGTGGCGAACCACATCTTCTATCACGAAAGCAAGCAGTACACGCGCAGCCGGTTCGCCTACCATGTGTCGTCCGGCGGCATGCTCAAGCATCGGGCCTTCCCAGAACTCTGGCAGCGCAGCCCGCGTCCGCTGTTCTCGCTGCTCGAACGGGCGCAGAGCGACCGGGTGCGCGAGTTCGCCGTCGCCGCGCTGAAGACCGACTTCCGCGCCCTGCTGCGCGAGGTCGAACCGCACTGGGTCGCCCGGCTGGTGAACGTGCGCAGTGCCGTGATCGACAATTTTGCGATCTGGATCTTGAGCAACGTACCGCGCTTTGAACAGGGCGCGTTCCGGACGCTGGGCTTGCACGACGCCGTGCTGCGCCTGGTCGATTCTCCCGCCGACGAAGCCCGCGTCTACGCCGCCGACTACGCCCGGACACACGCCCGCGATCTGCCCGTGGACGATCTGATCCGCCTGGCCAACAACGACCACGAAGCGGTCCGCAAGCTGGCCTTCGACCTGTTGCAGTCGCGCGATGCCCGGAAGGACATCGGCCTGGAAGCCTGGGGCCGGCTGCTGGAAACCGAGCATGGGCACGACCTCGCCGCCAGCGTGCTGCGCAAGCATTTCGGAGCGAAGGAACTGACGCCCGAATGGTTCGCGGAGCGCTTGCGGTCGCCGAACGAGCAGGCGTTCGAGTTCGCCCGCAAGCATCTGCCGCAGGTCCATCCGGTGCAAAAGCTCGGCGCGGAGTTCTTCCGCGACCTGCTCGACCGCCTGGACGAGCCGTCCTACTCCACGGAAGTAGCCATCGCTTTCGCCCTCGGAGAACTGGCCCGCTTCGATTTGAACACGCTTGATCCAGAGTTTCTGCGTCGGCTGTTCGTCAATCCGTTCACCAGCGATGCCGCCGGCCGCTGGGTCGACGAAGGCAAGCTGAAAGCCCAGTCATTGCCGCTCGACTATTGGCGCACGCTGGCATTCCATCCCGACTGGGAGCGCGATCCCTGGATCACGTCCTTGAAGGCGAGCCGGTTCGCCTGGGCGAAGTCGCTGGAGTTTTCGGAACAGCTCTCGGAACGGGTGCTCGGCTGGCTCCGCGACGTACGCCGTTTCAGCCCGGCGGAACTGGGACAGGATTGGCTGTTTCAACTGGTCGCGCGCGGCGAGCCGCGCTACCACGATTTTGCCGTCGAGTTGATGACGAAGGCGTTTACACCCGCGGACTTCGCGCCAGTCGAACCGGCTCAAAACAGCGAAATCACGCCCGCCGCTTGCCCGACGACCATCGATCTCGCGGGAGCCACCTTCCTGTTCACCGGCAAGCTGGCGACCATGCAGCGCAAGGAAGCCGAGGACAAGGTGCGCCAGGCCAATGGCGTCAATGCGTCGAGCGTCAACGCCAAGCTGCACTATCTCGTCATCGGCGATGAGGGCTCGCCGCTCTATGGCGCGGGCAAGAAGGGCGCGAAGCAGGTCAAGGCCGAAGAGGTCAACGCGGGCGGCGGCAACATCAAGATCATCTCGGAGACGGCCTTCCTGCAAATGCTGGCGGGCAAACAGCAGTCCGCTTCCGGCGACGCGGTGCTGGCCGGCTGCCGACGGCTCTGGGACATGCTCACGGCGGGCGGCCAGGCGAACGAAGCGCTCGGCCGGTTCGCCCTGAAGTATGTGCGTCGCCATCACCCCGACATCTGCTTGCAAGAAACGGATCGGCCCGTTGATCCTGGGGCGGAAATTCCCGCAGCGTTCCTGACCTTCGACCTGGTCAAGCCGCTGTTCGGCGAAAGCCGGCAGCACCTGCGCGACTTCGCCCTGGAACTGGCGAAATGGGAGTTCGCCCGCTGGTCGCCGCCGTCCTCCGAGATCATCCGGCTATGCGAGGGACCATACCCCGCTGTCCGGCATTTCGTGGCCCAGGCCCTGCTCGCGGACGACGCGCCCGAGCATCGCCGCTACCGCATTCCGACCGAGCAACTCTCCCCAGCCGCCGTCTATAGCTTCTGCGAATCGCCCGACGAAACGACCCGCATGCTCGGCATGGAGTTGATCCAGCGCTCACCGCGCTTGCAACTGCCGGAAGAGTTGTTTCGCCTGACCGAAAGTCCGGATCGCAAGGTGCGCGGCTTCATCATCCGCGCCCTGTGGTCGCTCTACCGCGACCGGGGCATCACAGCCGACTGGAAGCCGGCCCTGCCGCCAGCCCCCGTGATGACCTCCGCCGCCAAGAAAGCGGAGAAGCAAGCCGAACAGCGCGGCACGGGCGCGCCGGCGCGCCCGGAGCAACTGCCAGCGAACGCGCTCGGTATTGCGGAGTTCCTGCGCCGCATTCTCTTCGAGCTTCCGCCGGCCCGGCTGCCGGTGGTTCACACCGAGCCGGGCGAGGAGATCACCGTCAAGCTCCAGCCCTTGCCGGCGCGCAAGGCCAAACTGTCATTGGTGGAGATGCTGCGCGACCTGGCGCTGGAGGATGAAGCATTGGCCAGCGGTGTGTTGCCATTGTTCGAGGAGTTCATGAAGTCGCGCGGCAAGAGCGAGCACGACGCCTGCCTGGTCGCGGTGACACGGTTGCGGCAACGTTGGTCCACTCGTACAGAGTGACCCGGCTTGGTCCGCTTGATGGTAGGATGGAACCGGGAAGGAGGTTGCCATGCCGTTGCTCGACCATTTTCATCCGCCGGTGAAGGATCGCTTGCCGTGGACGTCGCTGCTTGCGAGTTGGGCAACCCGCGTGGCGGACCGCCTGAACGAAACCTGGCTGTCCCGCGAGTTTCTGGCAGCCGAGTTCGTGACAGTCGGAAACCAAACGCGAATCGACATTGCGACCTTTGAAGAGTCGCAGCACGAAACGCGCACGCAGAACGGGGCACCTGTGGCGACCGCGCCGCAGGTCTGGTCGCCGCCGGCAACAACCGCGCGCTTGCCAGCAGTCTTTCCGGAGCAGTTCGAGGTGCGTGTCTTCGATACCGTTGGCGGCACAAAGCTGGTGGCGGCGATCGAACTCATCAGCCCCTCGAACAAGGATCGCGGAAGCGAGCGTCGGGCCTTCGCCACGAAGTGCGCCAGCTATTGGCACCAAGGCGTCAGCGTGGTCATCATCGATATCGTGACGAGTCGGCGGGCGAACCTGCATAACGAGATCATGGGCATGCTGGAGGCCGCTGAGCCGTACAGCTTGCCCGCAACCGCCGACCTCGATGCCGTCGCCTATCGTCCGGTATTGCGAAACGAGAAGGCCGAGATCGACTTGTGGACCGAGACCTTCGCCCTGGGGCAGGCGCTGCCGACCATGCCCCTGCGCCTGACGGGCGATACCTTCGTGCCGGTGGAATTCGAGGCCACTTATCAGGAAGCCTGCCGCCGTCGGCGGTTGGCCTGACGGGCACTCTCATGATCCGCGCGCGTAGTTCATTGCCGCTTGGTGGACCGACGGACTTCAGCTACACCCATCGGCTGAAGGAGATCGGCATGTTTTTTCAGGGGACCGATCCGGTTCACCAGACCATGCGCCGTCTGGCGCGCCGACTCCAGCGCGCGGGCATCGCCTACGCCGTCGTGGGCGGCATGGCGGTCAACGCCCATCACCATCGCCGGACGACGGCCGATGTCGATTTCCTGCTGACCGCGACGGGTTTTCACGATTTCCGTCGCCGGTTCGTCAGTCGATCGTACACGCCCGTGCCCGACCGGCCATTGCGTTTCGTGGACCGGAAGAGCCAGGTCACCATCGACTTTCTGATCACCGGCATGTTTCCCGGCAGCGGCGATCCGGGGCCGATCGCGTATCCCGATCCGGCCGCAGCCGGTGAAACCGTTGATCGGATTGTAGTTTTGAACCTGGTGCAACTCATCGAACTGAAATTGGCGGCGCGGCGGCTCAAGGATTTTGCCGATGTGGTCGAACTGATCCGCTCCAACGCATTGACCGCGGCGTTCGTGGACAACTTGCATCCGTCGGTGCGCGGCGATTTCCTCCACTGCCTGGACGAACGAGAACGCGAGGATTTGTACGACGCGCGACGAAAGCCGCCGGAGGAACCACGCCAAGGCAAGTACCGCTGAGTTATCATTGCAAAGCGAATCACCATGCCCACCGACAAATACCTGACCTATCGCGGCAACCTGCGGGCGGCGGCCGGCGGCGGCGGCACGCTGGCATTCGTCACCGTGCATCCGGAAGGCTTGCCCACAGCCGTTTATCGCCTGGACGCCGACAAACTGACGCTCGAAGCGGTCCCACTGCCGGCCGGCGGCGTGCTGGTGCTGGCGGACGGTGAGACACTTTGGGTGCTGGGCAGCGACCACCAGCTGTACCACCTGCCAATCAAGGGCGGTAAGCCCAAGCCCCTGGGGCCGAAATTCGAGGAGCCATTCGCGGGACTGGCGCTACTGTCTCGCCAACGGCTGGCGGTACTATCCGGCGCGACCGTGAGCATACTGGACCGCAAGGGCGGACAGGTGCTGCAAGCGCTGACGCTGCCCGACCCCGGCAGCGCGCTGGCGGCCGATCCGGGCGGCCAGTGGCTGGCGGCGGGCACCAGCAAGGGCGTCGTGGCGGTCTTCGACGGCGAGGGCAAGGACGAGTTTCAACTCAGCGAATCGGCGAAACTGCACGACGGCATGGTGACGGTGCTGCTCTTCGAGCCGGAAGAGCTGCGCTTCCTGTCCGCGGGAGCGGACAACAAACTGCTTTCGACCCACGCACGCGGCAAGCTGGAACCCGAAGACAAGGGGCGCGGCAATAACCACACCGACCTGACCACCGCGCTGCTCTGGGGGCCGAGCGACCGCTTGTTCACCGGCAGCAAGGACAAGACGATCAAGAGCTGGCCGCGCGTCGGTGCGGTCAAGCCGGCGACCCTCAAGGATGGCATCGTCGCAGTCGTCGATCTGGCGCTGGTCACGGTCCACCAGCGCTCGGTGCTGGTCACCGTCTGCGACGACGACACGCTGCGACTGTTTCCGCTCGATGCGGCCGGCAAGTTCGGTGAGGCATCGCACAAAGTTCACGCCGCGCTGGCCTGGGCCGCTCACGAACTGGCCCAAGACGAAGCGCCGCGCCGGGAAGCGGCCCTGAAGGAACTGGCCGCGTTCGACGATGCCGCGGCGCTCGAACTGCTCGCGGGACAGGCCAAGGCGGACGGCGACCATGCCCTGCGTCTATTGGCGGTGCAACTGCTCGGCCAGGCCAGGCACCCGCGCGCGGTGCCGTTGCTGGAACAATGCCTGAACCACCGCGACGAGGCGGCCCGCGTGGCTGCGTTTCATGGCCTGCGCGGACTACTGGGCGATGCCGAGCTGAAGCCGCTTGATCTGGCCCTGCGCGCCGAGAAAGCCGACATCGGCCGCCTGGCCGTGCGCGAACTGGAGAAGCTGGCCCGGCGCGACGATCAGGCGCTGACGCGCTTACTGGAAGCCCTCAACGCCCAGACGCTGGAGGTACGCCAGGCCGCGCTGACCAGTCTGGAGCAAGTCCACGACGCCAAGTCACCGGATGCGAACTTGACCGCACTCACGTCGCGCCATCCGGACGTGCGCCGCGCGGCCTTGATACGGCTGTTTCAACGTGGCTTACTGGGGCTGCCGCTGGTGCAATCGGCCCTGCGCCGCCGGGGCGAGGACACGGACGCCGACGTGCGCCAGACCGCGTTTCTGGTCTCGCTGCACACGCGGCCCGCGCTGGTCGCGGCGCTGCGCGAGCGCGATGCAGAGTTGCAGCGACAACTCGCCGAACTGGAAGGCACGGAACGCGCTGCCGGAGACGCCGCGAAGTCCGCGAAGAAGCCGGCCAAGTCCAGCGTGCGGAAAGCCGACGCAGTGGTGAAGCCAACACTCGATGACGCGGATTACGAACCTCTCCTGCAAGCTGCTGCCAGTCGGTCGCTCGACACCTGCCTCCGCGGCGCGGGTGGCTTGGCGGTGCTGGGCGACCCGCGCGCGTTCGGCCTGTTGCTGCAACTCAGCCGCGAGGAGAATGCGGCGGCGCGTGCGGGCGTCTGCCGGTCGCTCGGGGCGCTGGACGATCCGCGCGGTGTCGAACGGCTGCGTTCCTTGCTCTTCGACACGGATGCCGCCGTGCGCGACGCGGCCTTCACCGCGCTGCATGCGATCTTGCAAGCGCAGCCCTTGACGGTAGCCGAAGCGGGCCTGAGCGCCGCGGCCGAGGACGTGCGGCGACGGGGATTGCAGGCACTGACCGCGGCGTTGCGGCAGTCGCTGCCCAGGCGGGCCGACGAACCCGGCTGGCAGTTGCTGGTCCGCGCGCTCAACGACAGCTTTCCGGGCGTGCGCGGCGAGGCGTTCAAGGCGGCGCTGAACCTAAAGATCGCGGGCGGCGGCGTGCAGGCGCTGCGCTTCGTATTGCAGAGCATCCACGCGGACGTGCGCCGCGAGGTGCTGACCGAGGTCATGGCCCAGTCCGGCGAGGCGTGGGCCGCCAACCTGCTCCGCGAGTTCTTCAACGACGCCGACCCGCAGCTCCGCGCGGAAGCCTTCGCGTTCGCGGTCGGCAAGACCAAGGAACTCGAACCGCTCGAAACCGGACTTCGCTCGCATTACCCGGACGTGCGTCGGCAAGCGGTTGAAGCGCTGGTCAAGAAGCACAGCGCGGCGGCCCAGGCGCTGCTGATGCTCGCCCTGAACGATGCCGAGAAGGAAATTCGCTTGCGGGCGATGGCAGCGCTCATCAGCACCGACGCCCAGGCCGCGCTGCGACAAGCACTCAAGAGTCCGCACGCCGACGTGCGCGTCAACGCGGCCCGGGCGCTGGCCAACCACGGCGCGCCGGAAGCGCTGGCCCCGTTGCTGACGTTCGCGACAACGCCAGAACCTGCGAAGGATGATGAGCGACGGGAATGGGAAGAGCTGGCCACCCAGGCGCTCGACGGCTTGGCCACGTTGCGCGAACCCGCCGCGGTGGCCGAACTTGTGCCGCTCTTGCAGTCCCGGCATGCGACCATCCGTGCCCGCGCGATTCACGCCCTTTCCTGGTGTGCGCTGCCGGCCCACACTGATGCGCTGCGGCAGGCGCTACAGCATGCCGATCCCGGCGTGAAATATCACGCGGCGTTGGGCCTGGCCTACGCCGGCGATCCGCTCGCCGCCACCTTGATCTTCTCGGATGAGGGCACTCGGCACTTGAACGTCGAGGAGCGCCTGGGTGCCGCCTTCGCCCTGGGCGCGGCGGGCGAGGACCAGCTCATCGCTTTCCTGGACGATGCCGGCATTTCAGCGGAGAACCGCACCTGGACGCTGCTCCTGCTGTTGTTGCGCGAACTGGCCGCGCACGATGGCACGCCGCGCCGCTGCCTCGCCTGCCTGGCGTCCCAGCTGCCACGCACGCGGCTGGCCGCCGCCCGCGCGCTCGAATCCTTTGCCGATTCCAAGGAGTTCCTGGCTTTTGTGACCGAGTTGGTCAACGACCGCGGCGACGATCCGCCCTGGAAGGTCTCCGCGCAAACTGTCGGCGAACTGTCCCGATTGCTCGCGTTCGGGCAACCTGGCACCCGTGCCCAAACCTGCTACAGCGTGCGCTGGCTGTGCTTCGGCGAGCAACCCGGCTGGAACCAAAAGTGGTCGGTCCACGAGGACCGGCATGCCAAGGAGATCAATGCCCTGCGCGTGCAGGCCCAAGAACGACCGCAGGTTGTCTCGCGTTTCGACAAGTCGCAGTTGCTCGAACTGGCCTTCGGCGCGTATGTCGGCCTGGTCCGGGAACAGGGCGGCTCTACGCACCAGCATCGCGCCACCACGGCGGCCCAGGTGGCGCGTGTGCGGCAAACGGCGCTAAACCGCATCCTGGAACTGGCCCGCCACGATCCGCGCTTCGTCAGGGCAGCGATCCCCGTTTGCGTCCAGGCGCTGGGCGACCCGAACCAGGCCGTGCGGCTGCAAGCCTTCGAGCAGTTGCGGGCCCTGGGCATGGACGGTGCCGCCCTCGGCGCGGAAGCCCTGGAAGCGGGCCATACCGACCTGGGTGTCAAGGGACTCGAACTACTCAGTGCGGCAGCCGACGCCGGCAAGGGCCAGGCCGTGCTCGAACAGGTCATGATGACGCGCACGGATGGGCTCAGCGTGGAGGCGGCCCAGTTGCTGATGAAGTCGCGCTCGAAAACGGCCGTGGCTGCCCAGGCGCTAGAAGCAGCGAATGCCAACCTGCGCGGCTTCGCGGTCATGTGGTTAAACGAGGACTTCGACCGCGATCCAACCGCGCCGACCCACCTACAGCGCGCGGTGCAATCGCGCTACCAAGCCGTGCGCGATCACGCAGCGCTCCAGCTGGCCGCGAAAAAGGATGCCGCCGCCTTCGAAGCCCTGGTCCAGATGCTCGCCAGCCCGGAGAAGCGCCGGCAGCAGCAGGCCATCGACGCCCTGGTGCAGCTGGGCGACCCGCGCGCCGCTGATGCGCTGCTCGACCGCGTCGAGCAGGACTCCGGCGGGACGGCCCTCGCGGATCGGCTGTTCGTCGCCGTCGGCAATTTCCGCCTGGCGCGCAGCGTGGATCGGCTGCTGTCGTTCCGCGAACCAACCGCCGCGCTGGCCCGGCAGGCAGTGCTCGTCATCAGCGGCTTCGACCAGTCGATCGACGACCCAGAGGACGAGCACCCCGACCGCGCGTGGGAGCAAAAACAGCAACCGCGCCGCCCCGACCTGCTGGCCCGATTGATGGAACGGCTGCTGGCCGATGGACAGATGGATGTACTCGCTGCCCACATTTTCGCGGCACGCTGGGCCAGGGGATCGGAAGTCGATCCGGTGCTGGGCCAGCTCTCGCTGGCGGCGGATGAGACGCTGCGACAGTCCGCGCTGGAAGCCATCGGCTGGCGGCTGCGAAAGCGCCAGGGGCCGGCCGAACCGCTGCTGAAAGCGTTGTCACATCGCGATCCGGTCAGTCAGTTCCTGGCGGCCGAGGGACTGGCGCGCGCCGGGCGCGGCGAAGGCTTGAACGTGCTGCTCTCCGCCATCGATTTCCTGAGCGACCTCGACCTGCGCCGTCGCGCGGTGCAGGCACTCGGCGAACTGGCCGACGCTCGCGCTCTCGATGGGCTATTGAAACTGGCGGTGGAAGACGGCCACGCGCTGCAAGAGGACGCGGCCGAAGTCATCGGCCATCTAGGTCGCTCGCCGAAGCGCGACGAGATTCTCCAACTGCTGGAACGCTTCGTGCGGAGCGAACGCGGATCGGTCTCGCGCCGTGCCATCCTCGGCCTGCGCTGGCTCGACGCCCCGGCCGGCTGGCAGCTACTGCGCAAGATCGCAGCGGACCCTCACGCCAACTGGCGCGAAACGGCCGTGCAGGCCCTGGGACATCACGACGATGCCGCGACGCGCGAACTGCTGCTGCGCCTGCTGCGCTCGGAGAGCGACTATGAAGTGCTGCGCGAGGCCCTGACCAGCAGCCGGCGTTTGTGGTCGGCGGACTCGCTGGAACCCGATTACGCGGCACTGCAAAACTCCTGCCTGGAATACTTCGACGATCCCACGATCCTGGAGCGCGTCTGCGAACGCGGCGACCCTCGGCGGATATTCGAGGCGCTTCCGGACGCCACCGAGGAAGTGGCTCCCGTACTGGCCGCCAGCCTGCTCGCGCGGCCGAACTTGCCGTTAGCGGAAGCGGAGCAGTTCATCAGTGTCAACGATGAGCGCACCGTGGCGCTGGCGGCACAGATCATTGGGCGAGCCCGACCCGCGACGAAGAGCGTGGCCGCAGCGCTCGACAAGGTGCTGGAGCGCTGGCAGCAGACCTGGCAAGAGCGCCGCGCCGAGATGTCGCGCCGTGGCGATGGCCTCGATCTGGTGGCTGAAACCACCGCTTGCCTGGAGAAACTGCTCTGGGCCGCAGGCCGCCTGGGGGTTGCCACGAAGGCACTGGTCACGGCCGCAGCGGCGCGCCCGGATGATCCGCTTTACCGCCCGCTGCGGCTGGCGGCTTTGACCGCACTCGCCGAGGGCAAAGTCAGCAACGAGACCGTGGTTGTCCTGGAAACCGCGGCGCTCGGCAACGACCCGGAAATCCGCGCTCTGGCTGTCGATGCGCTGGCGCGCGGCCAGGCCCAGCGCGCCGCGACGTTGTCCGAAAAGTTGCTGGCGGACTCGGTGAGCTTTCGCCGTTTGACCACGGAAAAAGCCATCGACCTCGCCGGCACCCTGGACCGCGCGGCCAGCGACCTGCATTGCCAGGGAGTGGTGCTGCCGTCGCTCATCGCGCACGGAAACGTCGCGGCCCTGGCGGCAGTCCTCGAAAACGGCAAGCTGCCCGACGCGGTACGGCTGGGGGCGCTGGAAGGACTGGGGCGTCTGCGACACGAAGGAGCGGAGGCCAAGCTGGCAGCCTTCGCCCAGGCGGAAGCCAGGGAGGAACTGAAAAAGGCCGCCTGGCGGGCATTGCGGCGCTCGCAGCGGGCACGGCTCACCCGGCGGGAGGCAACGACATGAAATTCCTACCCAGCGTGATTTGTCTGTTGGTCTTCGGCGCCGCGCTATGCGCCGACCACCCACCGAAGCCAGGCGACCCGAAAGCAGCTGCTTTGTGGCCGGGCCTGGGGAATCACCATCATCCGGTCGGCACGGCGAACCAGGAGGCCCAGCGCTGGTTCGATCAGGGCCTGATGCTGCTCTATGCCTTCAATCACGAGGAAGCGATTCGCTCGTTCCGCAAGGCAGCCGAAATCGACCCGCAACTGGCGATGGCCTGGTGGGGCGTCGCGCTCTGCCTGGGCTCGAACTACAACCTCGAGGCCGATTCCGAACAACTGAAGGAGGCTTACGCCGCCCTGGAGAAAGCGAAAATGTTGGCGGCGAAGGCCCCGGAACAGGACCGCGCCTACATCGAGGCGCTGACGAAGCGCTACTCCGCCGATCCAAAAGCAGACCGCAAAAAGCTGGGCGTGGATTACCAGAAAGCGATGGGCGAACTGGCCCGCCGTTACCCCGACGACCTCGACGCTGCCACGCTGCATGCTGAAAGCAGCATGAACCTGCGGCCCTGGGAGCTCTGGACGCACGACGGCAAACCGGCTGCGGGCACCGAGGAGATCGTCGCCATTCTCGAAGGCGTGCTGAAGCGCAACCCCGACCATCCCGGCGCGAACCACTATTACATTCATGCGGTGGAAGCCTCGCCGACGCCCGAGCGCGGCCTGCCCAGCGCCGAGCGCCTGAAG
>JAEUIF010001186.1 GCA_016795185.1 Planctomycetia bacterium
GACCTTACAATCCGGTGCTGCATCCGGTCACGAATTGCTCTAACGGCTTGTCCCCGGCGGCTTCAGACCGACGATGCCCAGCGCTTTTTCGAGGAAGTCGTCCGAGAGCTTCTTCGCCAGCTGCTGCATTGCCGCCACCGCCGCCGCCAGGTCCTTGCGCGGTGGCGAACAGACCTCCACGTAAGCTTTCGCCTTCGGTTCGGTGCCGCTGGGTCGCAGCGTGATGCGGCCGTGCTCGCCCAGGCGGAAGACGAGCACGTTGCGCGATGCGGCGTCCGTCGCCCCCTTGAGCGGGCCACAGCGGCCGTTCTCGTCGCGCAGGTCTTCAAACGCCGTGACCTTCAGGCCGCCGATCTCGGTGAGCGGCTTGGACCGCAGGCCGTCGAGCATGCGGGCCATCTGCTCCTTGCCCTCGATACCCGAAAAAGCGAGGTTGGCCAGTTCGTTGCGGCAATAGCCGAACTCGCGGTAGATGTCGTCCAGGTAGTCGGACACCGCTTGCCCGGCGCGTTTGCGGTCGAGCGCCAACTCCGCGAGCAGCAGGGCGGCCCCGGCCGCGTCCTTGTCGCGGATGTGCGGCGTCACCAGCACGCCGTGGCTTTCCTCGACGCCGATGACGTAGTCTTCCGGCCGGCCGCGCACGTCCTCGTAGCTGCCGTTCTGCTCCAGCTGCCAGAGCACCTCGGCGATGTACTTGAAGCCGACTAACAAGTTGTCCACGACCTGCGCGCCGAAGTGCTGGGCGACGCGCGTCACCAGGGAGGTAGTCACGTCGGTCTTGACGACGATCGGCGAACTCGGCAGCCGGCCCTGCTCCTTCAGTGTTCGGAGCTTGTAGTGGGTCAGCAGGACGGCGATCTCGTTGCCCGTGATGTAGCGCCACGGAGCGCTGGGCGCTCCCGCCGGCACCATGCAGCCGATGCGGTCGGCGTCGGGGTCGGTGGAGAGCACGATGTCGGCCGGCAGCGACTGGGCCAGCTTCTCGGCCTTGTCCATCGACGCCGGCACTTCCGGGTTCGGCGACTGTGTAACGTTGGTGAACTGACTATCCGGGTTCGACTGCTCGGCGACGGGCGCGACGCGGAAGCCCTGCTGCTCCAGCGTCTCGCGGGCGGTCATGCCGCCGACGCCGTGCAGCGGCGTGAAGACGACCTGAATCTCGTCGAAGCGGGGCGGCGGCAACAGAGCCTGCTTGCGGCACAGCTCGATGTAGGCCATGTGCGGGGCCTCGTCGAGCAGCCGGACCTTGCCCGCGCGCACGGCCTCCTCGAAGGGCAAGGTCTTGATGACCGTCACCTGCTCCACCAGGTCGGCCATGATCTGGTCGTCCGGCGGCACCGGCTGACCGCCGCGCTCGTCGTAGAACTTGCCGCCGTTGTCGTCCGGCGGGTTGTGCGAGGCGGAGATATTGAGCCCGCCATGCGCCTTGAGCAGCCGAATGATGAAGGACAGTTCCGGAGTGGCCAGGTAGCGCGGACTGCCCGACGGCAGGATGATGGGCTGGATGCCATTGGCGGCGTAGATGCCCGCCGCGTGCTGGGCCAGGCCCTTCGACGACAGGTGCAGCACCGGGTTGGGCAGCGCCGGGTTGTAGTTCTTCCGCTTATCCTCGAACTGGCGCACGTCGTAGGCCAGAGCCACGCTGAGCTGCGCGTGGCCGGGGAACTTTTCCTTGAGGTACTCGCAGTGGCCCTGGACGGAAGCGCCGAGCGTCCACAGGTTCATGCGGTTGGGGCCGATGCCCACCGCGCCGCGCCGGCCGCCGGTGCCGAAGGGCAGAATCTGGTAGAAGCGGTCGAGCAGGCCGGCCCACTGCTGCTGCCCGATGAGCCATTCAAGCTGCGGCCGATAGGGGGCGAACTCGGCGTCGGTCAGCCACTTTTGCAGGTTCTTCAGAGCCAGCGCCTTGGCGGCGGCGGCCGCGTCGATACCCTGAAAACCCGCCTGCGCCTGGGCCAGCAAATCCATTTCGAGTTCCTCTGAAATGTTAAAAGGAATGTAGGCGATGGTCCCGCGCCCGGTCCCGTGTTAAGCTATCGCGCACCGCTGGACGGGGCAAACCGCATCGGCATCTTCGCCTGCTCTTCTCGATGCCACCCAGGGCAAATTTTGAGCGGTCGATTCGTCGAGCTGGTACGTCTACATCTGCTGTCCGAGTTCGGCGAGCGGCGGGCGTCAGCCCGCTGTTGGTGCGAGCAAACAGCGGGCTGACGCCGCTCGCCCGGACGACTGAACCGAAGCACGCACGACGAAAGCGAGCACTGCCCATGCCCCTGTCGTTGACCTGCCCCCATTGCCAGGCCCGCATGACGCTACCGGTCGAAACCCAGGTCGCCCCGGTGCTTTGCCGGCAGTGCGGCCGTTCGATTGCGCCGGCGACGTCGCGCCCGACCGACGAAGTGCTCGAAGCCCGGCCGGTGAAGGAAGAACGCTTGCAGAGCGGTCCCGGCGCGCTGCCGCCGCCGCGACCTAGTCCCGCGCCTGCCATGCCGCCGAAACCGCCCGCGCCGCAGCCGGCACCCTCGAATCGTGGACTACAGGTCGTGCTCGCGCTGCTGCTGGCCTTCGGCAGCCTGGCCTGCTGCGGCGTCGCCAGCCTTGGCGCGGGGTTCTTCTACTGGATGAAGTCCTCGACAGCCGACTCGTTCGTGTTCGTCACCGAGCGCGAGCTATTCGGCGTCGTGCCCCCTGGGCTTTCCAGCCCGACACGCAGCGCCAGCATCAAGCGGTCTCGCGGAGCGGGCACGGCTAACCACGGGCGTGGCCGGTCGGGCTGGAAAGCCCGACGTACTTCAGACAGCCACTCGCTGAGTACGGTCCTAGCCTCTGGGACGAGCGGCCTGCATGGACGATGCCCGACGGGGCGGCATGAATGTATCGACATTCACGCCGCCCCATCGGGGCTGCGGTGACTCCTTACATCACGTCCCCACCCGACCGGGGTCGCGGGTGGACGGCCGGTCGAAGCGGTCCAGGTTCATGACCTTGCCCCAGGCCGCCGCGACGTCCTGCACGAACTGCTGCTGGGCGTCGTTGCAACCGTAGACTTCCGCGATGGCCCGCAGCTGCGAGTTGGAGCCGAAGATCAGGTCGACGGGGCTGCCCGTCCACTTGACCTTGCCCGTCTTGCGGTCCACGCCCTCGTAGACGTAGTCGTCCGTCTTGGACTTCCGCCATTCCGTGGCCATGTCGAGCAGATGGACAAAGAAATCGTTGGACAGCGTGCCCGGCCGTTCGGTGAAGACGCCCAGCTTGGACTGGCCGAAGTTCGCCTCCAGCACGCGCAGGCCACCGACCAGCACCGTCAACTCCGGAGCGGTCAGCGTCAGCAGGAAGGCCCGATCCACCAGCAGCGCTTCCGCCGGCCGTTCGAGGCCCTTGCGGTAGTAGTTGCGGAAGCCGTCCGCCTTCGGTTCGAGCACGGCGAAGGATTCCACATCGGTCAGTTCCTGGGTCGCGTCGGTGCGGCCCGGCGAGAACGGCACCTGCACGGTTTGCCCGGCCTTCTTGGCCGCCGCCTCGACGGCTGCGCAGCCGCCCAGCACGATCAGGTCGGCGAGCGAAACCTTCTTCTTGCCGTCCTGCGCGTTGAACTCCTTCTGAATCTTCTCCAGCACCGGCAGCACCTTCGCCAGTTCGGCCGGCTGGTTGACTTCCCAGTTCTTCTGCGGGGCCAGGCGGACGCGCGCCCCATTCGCGCCGCCGCGCTTGTCGGTGCCACGGAAGCTGGATGCCGAAGCCCAGGCGGTGGATACCAGCTGCGCCACCGACAGGCCGGAAGCCAGGAGCTTGGCCTTGAGGTCGGCGATATCCTTCTCGCCGATCAGTTCGTGATCGACGGCGGGCACCGGGTCTTGCCAGAGCTGCGCCGGCGGCACCAGCTTGCCGACCAGCCGCGAAACGGGCCCCATATCGCGGTGCGTCAGCTTGTACCACGCCTTGGCGAACGCCTCGGCGAATTCCTTCGGGTTCTGATGGAAGCGCTTGGCGATCGCCGCGTAGGCCGGGTCAAATTTGAGAGCCAGGTCGGTCGTGAACATCATCGGGGCGTGCTTCTTCTTCGGGTCGTGAGCGTCGGGCACGGTGTCCTTGGCCTTGGGGTCCGTGGGCGTCCACTGCCAGGCGCCGCCCGGCCCCTTCACCAGGTCCCAGTCGTAGCCGAGCAGATTGTCGAGGTAGCCGTTGTCCCACTTGATCGGGTTGCTGGTCCAGGCGCCTTCCAGGCCGCTGGTGATCGTGTCGCCGCCCTTGCCGCTGCCGAACTTGTTGCGCCAGCCGAACCCTTGCTCCTCCAGGCTGGCGCCCTCGGGATCGGCCTCGCAGTATTCCGCCGCGCTGGCCGCGCCATGGGCCTTACCGAAGGTGTGGCCGCCCGCGATCAGGGCGACCGTTTCTTCATCGTTCATGGCCATGCGGCCGAAGGTTTCCCGAATGTCCCGGGCGGCGGCCAGGGCGCTGGGCGTGCCGTTCGGCCCTTCTGGGTTCACGTAGATCAGGCCCATCTGTACCGCGCCGAGCGGGTCGGCGAGCACGCGGTCGCCGCTGTAGCGTTCATCGCCCAGCCACTTGTTCTCCGGCCCCCAGTAGATGTCCAGGGGTGGTTCGTAGATGTCCTCGCGCCCGCCGCCGAAGCCAAACGTCTTGAAGCCCATCGATTCCAGGGCGCAGTTGCCGGTGAAGATCATCAGGTCCGCCCACGACAGCTGGCGGCCGTACTTCTGCTTGACCGGCCAGAGCAATCGGCGGGCCTTGTCGAGGCTGACGTTGTCGGGCCAGCTGTTGAGAGGCGCGAAGCGCTGCGCGCCGGACCCGCCGCCGCCCCGACCGTCCGAGATGCGGTACGTGCCGGCGCTGTGCCAGGCCATGCGGATGAACAGCGGCCCATAATGGCCGTAGTCGGCCGGCCACCAGTCCACCGAGGTGGTCATCACCTTTTCGATGTCTTTCTTCAGCTCATTCAAGTCGAGCTTCTAGAACTCCTCCGCGTAGTTGAACTCCTCACCCATCGGACTGGCCTGGGGAGCGTTCTGATGGAGGATTTGCAGGTCCAGCTGATTGGGCCACCAGTCGCGGTTCGACGGGCCCTTGGTCTTGGGATGGTGAACGCCGTTGGTCACCACGGATTTCGTATCGGTCGCCATGTTGCCTCCAGCACGACTTTGGGAGAGTGAGTACGGAATGGAAATGCCGATTGCACTTCATTTCTTTTTAGGAATCATTCGCAGCGGCGTCTGCGCCCCAGGGCAGGCTTTCCCGTAGGTCAGGCTTTCCAGCCTGACACGCAGCGCCGGCGATGAGCCGCATGCCGCTGACACTGCGTGTCAGGCTGGAAAGCCTGACCTACAAGGCGCCTTGACCGCAACCGTCTTCGCAGGGAGAATTGCGGCCATGCTGCGTCTATTCTTGGCCCTGATGGCCACGGTGGTGCTCGGTCTGGCTTCCCGGCTGCATCCGGTGGGCTGGCATCTCTGGGACCGCATCGTCGGCGAAGTGCTCTACGCCGTGGCGGCGTACCTCGTGCTGGCAATGCTGTTTTTCCGCCGGCCGCCGCTGTTCATCGCCGGACTGGCGTTTGGTGCTTGCCTGGCGGTCGAAGTGTTCAAGCTGACGGGCATTCCGGCGCAGTATCAGCACGTCTGGTTCGTACGCTGGTTTCTGGGCATGGTCTTTGGCTGGGTGAACCTCGTCTATTACTTCATCGGCGCGCTGCTGGCCGCGTTCGCGGATGGTAAGATTCTTCGGCCGCAATCGATCCACCGACCGATGCCTGGCACCGCGGGCTGATGCTGCCAGACTGCCCACTTCGTCGAAATCGCTTGCGCCGCTCGCTGGCGCGGTCTACAATAAACCCAGGACGGAACGGTTTCCGTGGCCGCCGGTGACGGTCGCCGGCGACCGGGTGGCCCATCGTTACACCACAGGAGAAGACACCATGAAGCGATCCTTCGTGTTCGCGGCGACCGCGCTGCTGAGCGTGGCGGGCCTGCTGAGCTGGGCCGAGTCCGCCGCGGCCCAGATCGGCATTGGCGTGGGCGTCGGGCGGGGTTACGGCGGCATTCCCAGCGCGGGCTACTATCGCGGCTATGGCTATCCAGGCATCTACGGCCTGCCGCGCGGCATGGAGCTGTACCCGTATCGGCCTGGCTACTACAACCCGCCGAACTATTTCCCGACCTATCCGCAGTATCCGCAGCAACAGCAGGGCCGCTCATCGTACTACTACGGGCCGTCGGTGGTGCTGCCCGCCGCGCCGGTGAACGCCTCCGTGCGTTTGCAGGTGATCGTGCCCGAGAATGCCCAGGTCTGGGTCGATAACCACAAGACCTCATCCACGGGCACCAACCGCTACTTCGACTCTCCGCCGCTCGATCCGGCCCGCGTCTACAGCTACACGCTGAAGGCTGAATGGCAGCAGGACGGCAAACCGATGAGCGCGGAGAAGACCGTGTCGGTCACGGCCGGCAGCCAGCCGGTGGTCGATTTCACGAAGCCTTGAGGACTACCGGACCAAACTGAAACAGACATGGAGCACTAACCCGAAGCGTAAGCGAGGGCTGGACTGCCTCGCTTACGCTTCGGGTTCGTATTGGTTTTGTCCGCCAGTCCGAGGCAAGCTGGATTGGGTGGCACGTCCCTCGGTACTCCGAGGGCGTGCGAGTCGCTCCCCACGCCCTCGGAGTACCGAGGGCGTGCCACCCCGAATCCCTTCCCTCACTTCTTCGCCGGGCCGCCGAAGTACGGATACTTGTCCCAGCGGTCGTCACCGCCGTCCTTGCCGGCGCGGGGGTCGGCGGTGTCGGTCATCCAGCGATCCAGGGCCGCCCGCAGCTTGGCCTTGGCGTCGGCGTATTCCGGCTTGTCCGCGACGTTGACGAGCTGGTGCGGGTCTTTCTCGCAGTCGTACAGTTCCTCGGCGGGGCGCTTCTCGCAGGCCAGCTTGAAGAATTGACTGTCGCGCAGCTTCAGCACCGTTTCCTTGGTCGGCCCACCGTCGATGTCGCCGAACGGTCCAACGGAGTGATACAGTTCCGGATCGCCGGCCGGCCAGCGGTCGGGACGCAGGTTGCGGATGTACATGAATTGCGCCGTCCGCACGGCGCGCGCCGGATAGCTCAGGTCGCCCTTACGCACGTTGGCGTGTCGTTCCCGCTCGACGAAGACCATGTCGCGGCCCGTCGGCTTCTCGTCCGTGGTCAGCAGGGGCAGCAAGCTCTTCGCGGTCAT
>JAEUIF010001214.1 GCA_016795185.1 Planctomycetia bacterium
CTGACCGCCGCCGCCGTCGCCTGCGGCTTCAGCATGGGCGAGTATCAGTCGGACATCGTGAAGAAGTGGATCAAGGCCGCCCACAAGGCCATCGGCCCGCTGGGCACCGGCGGCCGGATGGGCCACGACGAGTACGCCCACCACTACTACGCGCAGGCAGCCTACAGCCTGGGCGACGACGGCTACGAGAAGCTGTTCCCCGGCACGCCCGAAAGCGAACGCCTGACCTGGAGCGGCTACAAGGCCAAGACGTTTCCGGCGCTGCTCCGCACGCAGGACCAGGACGGCAGCTGGACGAGCCAGAGTCCCTGGTCGAGCATGGCCGGCCCGGTGTACACGACAGCGGTTTACCTGTCCATCCTCCAGCTGGAGAAGGGGGTGCTGCCGATTTACCAGCGGTGAGGTACAGCAAGCAGTGCAAAAGCGCTGAACCGCCTTACGGATGAAGGCGAAATGTCCAATATCCAACCCGGAAGGTCCCATGTCGAAGTGAAGCAAGCGGTTGTCTTCTCCTTGGACATGGGCCCTTCCGGGTTGGGTATTGGAGTTGGTCTTTGCGTCGTTCCAGCCGCTCTTCCATCAGGGAGACGGAGCAGCGGGGAGTAGTTCGCCATTCCCTATCAGCCACCTGGGAGACACCCTCATGGATCGCAGAGCCTTTCTCGGCACGGCTGCGGCTGCTCTGGCAGCACCCTCTCTCGATCTCGGCTGCGCCCGGGCCGATGACCTGCCGCCCGACGTCCAGAAGTGCGTGGACCGCGGCCTGGCCTACCTGGTCAAGACCCAGTTCCGCGACGGTCATTTCGAGGGGGCGAACGGGCAGTACCCAGTGGCCCTGACCTCCCTGGCCGGCATGGCGTTCCTGATGGAAGGCAGCACGATTCGCGAGGGTAAGTACGCCGACAACATTCGCCGCATCGTCGATTACCTGATGGACCGGACCCAGCGTAGCGGCCTGATCGGCAATCCGAACAACCAGCAAGAATCGCAACGCTACACCTACGGTCACGGCTTCGGCATGCTGTTCCTCTCCTGCATCTACGGCGAGGAAGACGACGGCGACCGGCGCACCAAGCTCGAAGACGTGCTGACGCGCGGCGCGGACTTCTGCGTCAAGGCGCAGACCACCAAGGGCGGCTGGGGCTACGTCTCCGCCGCCGACATGAATGACTTCGACGAAGGCTCGGTGACCATCACCCAGTTGCAAGCGATGCGCGCCGCCCGCAACGCTGGCATCGTCGTGGCCAAGGAGAGCATCGACAAGGCCAAGAAGTACCTCGAAGTCTGTACCGGCGCGGACGGTCACCTGATGTACCGCCCCGGCCAGCCCGGTGCGCGGCCGGCACTCACGGCCGCGGCCATCTGCTGTGGCTTCAGCATGGGCGAGTACGATTCGGGCATCGTCAAGAAGTGGATCAAGGCAGCCCACAAGGGCGTCGGCGCGCTGGGCGGTGGCTCCGGCGTCCGCTTCGGCCACGACGAATACGCCCACTATTACATGGCGCAAACCGTCTACATCCTC
>JAEUIF010001216.1 GCA_016795185.1 Planctomycetia bacterium
GAGTTCGTAGTTCCGCCTTCAGGCGGCGAGTCGCTCGACCGCCTGAAGGCGGAACTACGACCTTCACTTCCTACTTGGCTTTCAAATCGTAGCAGAACAGCAAATCCTGGTCGCGCAAAAACAGCTTGCCGTCGGCAATGATGGGGTGGGTCCAGATACGGCCCTGCTTGCGCGGCAATTGGGTCTCGCGCGGAATCTTGAAGCGGCTGATTTCCTTCCAGGCCGTGCGATCCGGGTCCAGCAGCACACAGGTGCCGTCTTCCTGGCCGTAGAGGTACAACTTCCCCTCGGCGGCGGCGATCGAGCCGCCCTTCAGCTTGCGGCCTTCTTCCCAGAGTTGATTGCCTGTCTTGAAATCCACGCAGCGCCAGAAGTGACGCGAATTGCTGTCGCCGGACAGGCCAAAGATGCAGTCGTTGACCAGTACCACGCCGCCGTGATGATTGCTCATCGACTTGTTGGCGTAGACCTGCTTGACCTCGAACTTATCCCCGACCTTCTTCACCTCGATCAAGTTGCAGCCCGCACCATAACCGGAGGTGACGAATACCTGGTTGCCCACGACCAGCGGAGTGGGAATCGGTGCATTGGGGCCTTCGCGAGCGTATCTCCAGAGGAGTTTGCCGTCCGCCGCGGCAATACCGACGACATGCTCGAACGTCATCTGTACGTACTGGCGCACCCCGTCGATCTCGGCGGGCACCAGCGATGAATAGCCGGCCAGGTCGGTGAACTCCGTGCTGCGCCAGAGCAGTTCGCCGGTCTGCTTGTTCAGGGCGACGACCGCGCCGCGCGGACCGCCGGGCGTGCAGGCGACCTGATTGCCGTCGATCAGCACCGATTCGCCACAGCCCCAGTAGGGGATCGTCCCTTCAAAATCGCGGTAGATGTTCTTCTTCCAGACCGTGGCACCGCTGGTCAGGTCCACACAAACCAGTTCGCCGCCACCGCCAATCATGAATGCCTTGCCGTCATCCACGGCAGCCGCGCCGCGCGGGCCGTCGCACCACTGGTTGAGATAGATGTGGCCAATAACGGCTTCGCCCAGGAACGCGCCCGTTTGAGCGTCCAGACCGATGAGGAATTCGGCGTTGCCGCGCGCGCCCGCGAGCAGCACCTTGCCGCCGACCACGGTGGGCGAGGAGAAACCCAGGCCGGCGTTGTCGTAGGTCCAGAGTAGCTTCGGCCCGCCCTCGGGCCAGGAGGTCAGCAGGCCGGTCGCGCCGGAGATGCCGTCGCGCTTCGGCCCTTGCCACTGCGGCCAGTCGGCAGGGCCGGGCGGACTGGCCAGGGCCAGCACCAGCGGTTTGGCGGGCGTGGGCAACGGCGAACTCAGCAACTGCTGGCGCTGCTGCTCCTCCTGCTGTTGCTGCTGCTCGGCTTGGTGCTGCAAAAACCGCTGGTAGCCGAAGTACCCGCCGACCACGACCAGCATGGCCAGCACCAGCACGGGCAACAGCGAGGATCGCGGTTTCGGGTCGGCGCTCATGGAGAAGTGTCCTTGGTTTTCGGAAGTTCCTTCAGTTGCGCGAGAAACTCCACCAGGTCGCGCAACTGGCTGCGGTTCATTTGCTCGGCGAAATCGAAGGGCATGGGCGAGGGCGCGGCGAAACGTTCATCGATATCCTGCTTCTTCAACTGGCGCGTCTGGCCGTCCGGCAGGCGCAAGGTCAAGGTCTGGTCCGACTCTTCGAGGACCCGGCCGCCGACGGTCGAACCGTCGCGCAGTAGCACGCGGACCTGCTGATAACCCGCGGCGATGACGGCATTGGGCAGCACGATGGCTTCGAGCAGGGCGCGGCGCGATTGACGCGAACCGACCCCTTCCAACGGCGGGCCGACCAACGCGCCGCCGCCCGCCAGCTGATGGCACTGCATGCAACCCTGCCGGACAAACAGGTCGCGGCCACGCACGGCGTCTCCGCCTTCCAGGCATTCCCACCAGGCGGCTAGCGGATCGTTTGGACGGCCAGCGCGCAGCCGGCGGGCGAGCGCGCGCAACCCCGGCTTGCGCTCGGCGGCTTCCAGCAGGTCCAGTTCCAGCGCGGCCGGCGCCTGGCCGCGAAGGGCCTCGTCGATGAGGTCGGCCAGCAGTGTTTCGGCAGCTGGATCGGCGGTGTTGCCCAGCGCGACCACAGCCGCCTGACGGAGCAACGCAGCGGACTCCGGGGCCGCGAACGGCCGCAGTTGAGCCACCGTATCCGGTAAGCCCGCGGTCGGCAGCAAACGCACTGCCTGGGCGCGCACCACCAGGGACTGGTCGGTCAGCGCCAACGGCAACGCCGAGCGCAAGGCGGTGGGCGACAGGCCAGCGAGGGCCATCAGGGCTTCCGCGCGCAGTCGGTCCTGGGCGGCCGGGTTCTTCGTCAACGTCAGGAGTTCGCCGGTCACATCGCCGAGTTCCAGCGCGCGAGCCGCGCGGGCCGCCGCCAGCACCACGGCGGGGGTGCCATTCGCGAACACCGTTGCCAGCAGCGGTCGCAGAGCCTCGGCCGCCAGTCTCCGGTCGCGTGGCGGCAACGGTCGCCACAGACCCAGCACGCGGTCCTTGTCGAGGCCTTCGTGCCAGCTGCCCAGCGCGTCGAGAGCGGCGACGCGCAACGGCGCTGGTGCAGCGCTGCTGGCTGCCAGCGTCGCCAGGCGGCCCGCGGCCTCCGCGTCGCCGATACGGAAGTTCGCGTTGACCAGCCGAGCATACACGGGTTCGGGCAACCGTGGCCGCGCAGGCAGTGCCGCGAGCGCGGGCAACGCAGCCGTGATCGGCAGGTCATGAATCGCCCGCACCGCTTCCAGCAACAGGCCAGGGTCGGCATCATCCAGAAAGACGGCGATCTCCGGACGTTCGAGGCGACGCAGCGCGAGCAGCACGCCCAGACGCACGGCGGGCGATTCGTCCTTGCTGAATCGAGTGAGTGCGGTGACATCGCCGAAACCCGCCAGCGCCATCACTCCCGCATGCCGCAACATCGCATCGCGGTCGCCCGTTTCGCGCAGCAACTCTACTACGGCTGGCAGCGCTGCCGTGCGGCCCAGCTTGCCCAGACCCAGGGCGGCGAAGTAGCGAACGCGCGCACTGGTGTCCTTCAATCGGGCGAGCAGAGCTTCGTAGGCCTTCGCGTGGCGATTGTCGCCCAGCACGCGCGCGGCCTGGGCACGCACCTCATCGTCGGGATCGTCGAGCAAGGCCAACACCGGCGCCAGGCTGTCCGCCGATCCAGCTACCTGCTGCCCGAGGCCCCACAGTGCATGTATGCGCGGCAGTTGCGGGCGGTCGCGCGACAGTTCGCGGGTGAGCACCGCAGCGCCCGCAGCGCCGCGCCCGGCCAACGCGAACTGCGCGGCCTGGCGCACTCGCTGGTCGCGATGCCCCAGCAACGGGCCCAACTCGTCGTGGCTCCGCCGGGCCATGCCTTCCGCCAATAGTTTTCGGGTCTGCTCCACCAGCGGCTCTGCGGCTGCCTCCGCGTGGCGCACCCGGAAGATGCGCCCCTGATGCTTCAGAGGAAAGCCGAAACCCCAATCGGAAACGAAGACCGAACCATCCGTGCCGAAGGCCACGTCGGTGGGCGACATCGGCCCGAGGAAGCTCTGCACTTCGCCCAACTCGAAGCCCGCACCGCGCGGCCGGATGGAGAACGATACGACCTGTGCCGCAAAATCGCACAGCAGAAAGTGCCCATCGTATCGCGCCGGCAGGCCGACTCCTGGATAGTACGCGAGCCCGGAGGGCGCCTGGCCCAGCACGGCCACCGGCGGCGTGCGCGACGGCACGGACGCCGCCGGATCCCAGAGCCGCTCGGTCAACCAGGGATTGGAAAACGGCATGGAATCGAAGCCGACGCGCCAGCCGCTGTCGCCGCCCTCGACAACCTGGACGCAACGGCTCGCGTCACCGTAGTTCGTGTTGTTGTCGGCGGTGAACAGGTTGCCGTAGTGATCGAAGGCCAGTTCTTGCGGGTTGCGCAGGCCGACCGCGAACACTTCCAGTTGCGAACCATCCGGATTGCAACGCAGCACGGAGCCGGTGTCGGGCAGGTCGATGAGCTTGCCTTCCTGGGTGCGCACGTGCAGGCCCCGGTCGCCCATGCTGAAGTAGAGCTTGCCGTCCGGCCCAAAGATCAGGCCGTGCAGATCATGGCCGAGGTAGCCGCGGCGCGCGCCGAAGCCGTGCAGCAAGGGCCGCCGTTGACCGCCTTCCAGCAGCCAGAGCTTGGGCACGTTGCCCAGCCAGACCTGGCCGTCGCGCGCCAGCACGCCGGCCGCCAGCCCTTCGCCGAGGTCGAAGCCGTCGGCCACGGTCTCCGCGTGGCCGGCACGGCCGCTGCCCGTGCGGTCTTCGAGCAGCCGCAAGCGTTCGGACTTGCCGGTGGGATGCGGGTAGGCTGTCGGCTTCTGTCGCCTTAGCAGGTCGGCTTGCTCGAAGGTGCGACAGGCAATCTGCTCGTCCGGCATCGGCCCGGTGGGAATGTAGGCATAGGTTTCGCAGACGTACAGCCGGTTGGCTTCATCCACGGCCATTGCCACGGGATGGGTGACCACCGGCTCGGCGGCGAACAGCGACACCGTGAAGCCCGGTGGCGCGATCAGCCGTTGCGTTTGCGCTTCGGGATCGGGGAAGTAGACTTGCCGCTCGCGCTGCTGCTTCACCCGGAGCGCGTACCAGACCAATAGGACCACGGCCAGCAGGCCGACCAGCACGGCGGTTCGAGGCTTGCAAGGCAGATGCATACCGGATTCCCACCACCAGCGATGACAGGCTGTACCCGAATTATTCTAGCATTCAATACGCGGCCACCCCCGCGCTCGGCCGCTTTTTTGTTGAACCAGGCGCTGGGGTTGCCGTAGCGTGTACGCGATTGCTTACCCGCACTCCGGTGACACACCATGTTCAAACTCTCCATGCTCGGCATGTGGCACACGCATGCCGAAGGCATCGTTCGCCAGGTCGTCGCGCATCCGCTGGAGTTCGCGCTAGTCGGCTTCCACGACCCCGATCCGGCCGTCGTCGCCGAACGCAAGAAGCTGTGGGGCGAGAAGGTGCCTGGTTTCAAGCTGTTCGACAGCGCGGACAAGCTGCTCGCCGAGCCTTGCGATGGCGTCGTGGTCGAGGGACGGGTTTATGAAAACCTGAAGCTGGCGAGGCTGGCCCTCGACAGCGGGCGGCCCGTGATGCTCGAAAAGCCGGCGGGCACCCGGTTCGCCGACTTCAAGGCGCTGCTCGACCTGGCGCAGCGGAAGCACCTGCACGTGCAAATGATCTATCTCTTTCGCTACATGCCGGCCGTGCTGGCGATGCTCAAACGGGCGAAAGCGGACATCGGCCCGATCTACGAGTTCCGCGCCCGCTTGCCGAAGGATATCCGCGACTATCAGCGTTTCGTCGAGGAACTGAAGCCGTACCCGGGCGGCATCTTCTTCGAGATGGCCGGGCATATCATCGACCTGATGGCGGCCCTACTCGGCAAGCCAAAGTCGATCGCGCCCTTCCTGGCCCATCATCACGCGCAGGGGCCGAAAGCTTACATCGACAACGGGCTGGCCGTCTTCGGCTACGAGCGGGCCTGGGGCATCCTCGAAGTGCCGGCCCTGGAAGCGGCGCAGTATTCGCGGCGCATCGAGGTTTACGGCACCGAAGGCGCGGTGGTGATTCCGCACCTGGGCAGCGGCCACCTGGCCAACAAGAACGTGCAGCCCGTCGAAGTGTTTCGGGCCGGAGCGAAGGACTGGGAACGCATCGAACTGCCGAACCAACCCTTGCAACTCAGCGACCTGCGTGAGTTCGCCGCGGTCGTGGGCGGCAAGAAGGCACCGGACTACAGCATGGAGCACGACCTGATCGTGCAGGAAGCACTGCTGACGGCGAGTGGAATGAAGTAATCGAGCGTCCTTCCCCCAGGCCGCTGGCGGCTTCGCACGCGACAGAATATGCAAAGCCGCCAGCGGCAACTCACGCTGCGAATTGCTGCAAACCCTGTGCTGGGGTTGTTCGTCTGAATACCTGTGTTATTCGCGTACGCTCGCCCTTAAAAGGATGAACTACTCATGCGCATGTGGATTCTGCTGGCCGCGGTTTGTTTCCTTGGCCTGACGGCCGTCGTGACAGCGCAGGAAGCCAAGAAGGTGGAACTGAAAGGCACGCTTCGCACCGACATCGTCGCCATCGGCGGCGAGACCACGGGCGTCATCATCCAGACCAAGGAAGGGGACTTTGAACTGGACCTGGGCAAGAACAAAGAAATCCGCGAGAAGGCGGACAAGTTGCACGGCAAGGTGGTGCAGGTCGCGGGCACACTGACGATCCGCAAAGGCGTGGAGATCAAGCAACGGAAGATCGTTGTGGTCACGCAGCTGGAGGAAGCCAAGAAGTAGCAGTAATCCGGCACTGTCCGCTCTGCGAGCAGTCTAACGCCATGATGCCAAAGGCGCGTGCGAGGCCGCAAGGGCAGTTTGCATCGGTTTCGCACTTTGGCACGGAGTGGCAAAACACTGGAGTTTTTGCCACTCCGTGCCAAGTGTCACTTGGCGCGCAGTGGCAAAACACTGGGATTTTTGACCCTCCGTGCCTCCAGGACTTTTCCTGGCTCGGAGGGTGTTCAACAACGTTGCACTCAGGCTGCCGGTTCGCGGTTGTCGTCGCCCGTGATAAGTCGCGCCGAGCGATTGCGGGTGAAGTAGTTGCCAGCCCACTGGATCATCACCAGCAGCCGGTTCTCGAAATGCACGATGTTGATGAGATGCACGAACAGCCAGATGAGCCAGGCGATGTAGCCTCTGAACTTCCACTTGCCCAGCATGGCCACGGCGCGGCCCCGGCCAATGGTGGCCATGCTGCCCAGGTCTTTGTACTCGAACGGTGGGGGCAGCGGCTGGCCCTGCACCCGTGACTGGATCAATCGGGCAACGTACTTACCCTGCTGCATGGCGGTGGGCGCGACGCCGGGCAATGGCTTACCGCCCTGGTGCGTGAAGCTGGCCAGGTCGCCGATGACAAACACCTCCGGGTGGCCCTTGAGCGTCAGGTCCGGCTCGACGGGCACCCGGCCGCAGCGGTCGTGTTCCACTCCTGCCGACTTCGCCAGCGCTGCTCCCAGCGGCGACGCCGCCACGCCGGCCGCCCAGAGCACGGTGCGCGTGGCAATGTCTTCCGTTTGCTCGCCGGTCTTGACGGTCACACCATCGGGCCGCACGTCGACGACGTGGGCAAGCTTGCGCACGGTCACGCCCAACGTGGAGAGTTGCCGTTCCGCCTGCTCGGCCACGTCCGGCGGAAACGCCGCCAGGATGTGGGGCGCGCCTTCGACTAGCAGGACGCGCGCCTGGCGCGTATCGATGTTGCGGAAATCCTTGCGCAAGGTCTGGTGCGACAACTCGCCCAGCACGCCGGCCAGCTCGACGCCGGTCGGCCCACCACCCACCACGACAAAGGTCAGCAGGGCGGCGCGCGCGGCGGGGTCTGGTTCGTGCTCGGCGCGCTCGAAGGCCAGGAGGATGCGGCGGCGCATCTCGGTGGCGTCTTCCAGGTTCTTCAAGCCGGGTGCGAGAGCTTCCCATTCGGGATGGCCGAAATACTGGTGCGTCACGCCCGCGGCCACGACGAGGGTATCGTAGGTAATGTCGCGCTGCGGCAGCCGCACGCGCCGCCCAGCCAGATCGATGTCGCGCACCTCGTCGAGCACCACCTGCACGTTCTGGTGCTTGCGCAGCACCGCGCGCAGCGGCGCGGCGATGTTGGCCGGCGACAGGCCGCCCGAAGCGACCTGATACAGCAGCGGCTGGAACAGGTGGTGGTTGCGTCGGTCGATCAGTGTCACGCGCACCGGCACGCGCCACAGCGCCTTCGCCACGGTCAGGCCGCCGAAGCCGCCGCCGATAATCACGACATGAGGTGGATCACCAGCCATCGGTCCACGACTACCCTTTGTAGAACAGGCTGTAACTCAGCACGACCAGCACGATGGCCGTCACCACGCAATAGATCGGGTCGCGCTGGATGGCAAACGTCACCAGCGAGAAGACGACGCGGGCGAACGGTGTGGCCAGCAGCACCAACACGCCGAGCATGATGATGCCCCGGCTATCGAACTTCAAGGCATCGGCCACGATGCCGGTCGGCTGTCGGTATTCGCGCGGCTCGCCGCGAAAGACTGAATAGTCGTGCCGCTGGGTGCCGTCGTGCATCAAGAACAGCACGCCGCCCAGCACGACGATGACCGACGCCAGCACCACCCCGGTGCGCAGCAGGTTGCCGAGCATCTGGTCGATGCGCTCATCGGTCCAGGCGTTGGGAGTTTCGGGCATTTCAGCCATTGCTCCAAGATTGTTCTCCCCTCGCCCCTTGCGGGAGAGGGGTTGGGGTGAGGGGTCGGATTTTGCAAGAGCTTACCCCTCACCCCAACCCCTCTCCCGCAAGGGGCGAGGGGCTCTTACAGGCTCCCGGTCAGGCCGCTGTAGATCATCTGCACGGCCAGGGCCGCCAGCACGATATTGAACACCACCCGCAACACGCCGACCTTGGCATGCGCCAGAATCTTGCTGCCGAGCAGCGCACCGAGCAGCACGCCGAGCAACACCGGCATGCACAGCACGGGGTCGATGTAGCCGCGATTAAGGTAGATGCCGGCGCTGGCCGCCGCCGTCACGCCGATCATGAAGTTGCTCGTGGTCGTCGAGACCTTGAAGGGCAGCTTCATGATCTGGTCCATCGCCAGCACCTTGAGCGCTCCGGAACCGATGCCGAGCAGGCCCGACAGGATGCCCGCCACGAACATCATCGCCCAGCCGCCGGGCACGTGCGTCGGGCAGTAGCTTTGCAACCCGTTCGGCGTGGGGAAGGTGCCGTTCAGTTGCAGTTTCAAGGCGAGCGGGTCTGGCTTCTCACCAATTTCGCCTTCCGGATGGCCGCGTAGCGCCATGGCCACCGAACCGAGCAGCACGAAGCCGAAGACGATGGCAATGGTCTCCGCCGGCAGCCAGCCCGCGACCCAGGCGCCGGTGACGGCCCCGATGGTCGTTGCCACTTCGAGGAACATGCCGATGCGGACGTTGGAATAGCCTTCCTTGACGTAAGCGGCGGCAGCGCCGGACGACGTGGCGATGACCGAAACCAGCGCCGTGCCGATGGCGTACTTGATATCGACCTTCAACAAGATGGTCAGCAGCGGCACGATGATGACGCCGCCACCCAGCCCCGACAGCGCGCCGATCAGGCCGGCGACGACCGCGCCGACGAAGAGGATCGACGTCAGGGTGAGTAGGTTGATGTCCATGCGGGTGTGTGCTCCTCGTTCCCAGGCTCCGCCTGGGAACGCACCTCACGAGGCTCTGCCTCGAAGGCCGCCAGCATGTGGCGGCCGCGCCTTGATTGCTGCAAGCAAGTCCCGTGACCGACGCTGCCGCGAGGCGAAGCCTCGCGAGGTGCGTTCCCAGGCTCCGCCTGGGAACGAGGGAGGAGGCGGATGGCTAGCCCGGCCCGATCATGTTCTCGGCTCGCACGAATTCGTTAAATTTGTCCACGGATCGGTGTTCCTGTTTCCATCTTTCCGGCTTGGGAATCAGGTTGGGATTCTGCACGAATTCGGCGAACGACTGGTGCAGCGTCAGGTTTTCTTTGTGTGCTTTCTTGGCAACTTCGGCGGCATTATCATAACCGATGTAGTCGTTCAACGCCGTCACCAGCATCAGCGAGTTTTTCAGGTGCTCCTGGATCTTGTCCTTGCGGGCCTCGATGCCGACCACGCAATGCTCGGTGAACGACCGGCAGGCGTCGGAAAGCAGGCGCACCGAGTGCAAGAAGTTGTAGATCATCACCGGCTTGAAGACGTTCAGCTCGAAGTTGCCCTGCGTGCCGGCCAAACCGATGGCGGTGTCGTTGCCGACCACCTGCACGCAGACCATCGTCATCGCCTCGGACTGCGTCGGGTTGACCTTGCCCGGCATGATCGACGAGCCCGGTTCATTCTCAGGCAGCGACAATTCATTCAAACCGCAGCGCGGGCCAGACCCCAGCCAGCGGATGTCGTTGGCGATTTTCATCAGCGAGCAGGCCAGTGCTTTCAGCGCGCCGGAAGCCATCACCAGGGCGTCGTGGGCCGCGAGTGCGGCGAACTTGTTCGGCGCGGAGATGAACGGCAACCCGGTCTCTTTGGCGATCTGCTTCGCGGCCCGTTCGGCGAATTCCGGGTGCGTGTTCAGGCCCGTGCCGACGGCGGTGCCGCCCAGGGCCAACTCGTAAAGGTCGGTCAGCACGAACTCGATGCGCTTGATGCCGTGGTCCAGCTGATCGACATAGGCCGAAAACTCCTGGCCGAGCGTCAGCGGCACGGCATCCATCAGGTGCGTGCGGCCGATCTTGACGATGCCGTCGAATTCCTTGGCCTTCTTGTCCAGGGCGTTGCGCAACACCTTGACCTGGGGCAAGAGGCGATGCACCAGCTTTTCGGCGGCGGCCATGTTCATCGCCGTCGGGAAGGTGTCGTTGGACGACTGTGACATGTTCACGTCGTCGTTGGGGTG